>NZ_JACJUZ010000115.1:0-10362 GCF_014299995.1 Sphaerospermopsis sp. LEGE 00249
GGCATTTTTGGTGTTTTTCTTTTTCAACAATGTATTTTTTCGCTAATATGTGATTTTTTAGGCTCAGTTTCCTTTCTTATTTCCGTAATTTCTCTATGTGCCAGATCAGGGTGCGGAATGTGGGTTTTAATGTTACCAAATTTGATAGGTTATAAAACTATCTATTGGTAGATAAAGGTATGTCTTATGGTAGAATCTGGCTAAAATTAGGAGATGAGAAGAGCTAAAATTTGATGATGTTTTAATTGGATCATGTTTTAACTATGAATTCGCGGTTCTGGGTGCAAGGTTGCTAATATTTCACTTTCCACAACTGCTAATTCATCAAGTCTTTGCATCACTATTTGTCTGTCAAAATAGGTATCTGCTAAAACCCAATATGTGCCAAAATGTCGCGCTTCTGATGCCATTAAACCACGATAAAATTTAGCTAATTCTGGTTCTGGACAGTTTGCTGCTAAAAGTCCTAAACGTTCATGACTGCGTGCTTCTATTAAACCAGTCACTAATAAACTATCTAAAAATTTTTCTGGTTCTTTTTTTCTGACTTGTGCTTTTAAACCTGCACCATAGGGAGGTGGTGAAAGGGGTGCAAGGAGAATATTTCGACGTTCTAACCATTGGTTGACGAGTTCAAAATGTTCTAGTTCTTCTTTGGCGATCGCGGTTAATTCTCTCACCAGTTTAGTATTTGAAGGGTAACGAAACATAAAATTTAACGCTACTCCTGCGGCTTTGCGTTCACAGTGGGAATGGTCGAGTAAAATAATATCTAAATTGGCGATCGCTTGTTCTATCCAAGCATCACTGGTAGGTTGTTTGAGAGCGTTGATAGTTGGTAATGGTGAACTTAGCACAATTGGTAATGGGTAATTGGTAATGGGTAAGAAAATTCTACCTATTCTATTATACCTAAATCCGATTTACTAAAGTTGCACTAGCTTGATCAACTGGCATTAATATCACTTCATTAATATTAACGTGAGCCGGTCGGGTAGCACAGAAAAATACTACATCAGCTATATCATCAGCAGTCAAAGGTTGCATTCCTTGATATACTTTTTTCGCTCGTTCTGTATCCCCATGAAAGCGCACTTGACTAAATTCTGTTTCTACCATTCCTGGATCAACGGAAGTCACCCGTACAGGAGTACCCAACAAATCTAATTTTAATCCTTCGGAAATAGCTTTAACTGCGGCTTTTGTGCCACAATAAACGTTACCACCGGGATAAGTTTGATGTCCCGCAATAGAACCGATATTAATTACATGACCTTTATTCCGTTGTACCATTCCGGGGACTATGTAACGGGTAAGGTAGAGTAAACCTTTGATATTAGTATCTATCATTTCCTCCCAGTCTTGGCAGTCGCCTTCATATAATTTATCTAAACCGCGACTTAAACCAGCGTTGTTGATTAAAATGTCAATTTCTGACCATTCGGGTGGTAAATTAGCAATAGCAGATTCAACGGCCGAGCGATCGCATACATCCAACTGAAGTAAATGAGTTTCTATACCATATAATTTATTAAGTTCCCGTGCTTTTTCTTCCAACTTTTCTAAGCGTCGCGCTGCTAAAATCAATTTTGCATTTTCACGCCCAAAAATTTTAGCACAAGCAGCACCTATTCCGCTACTTGCACCGGTTATTAATATAGTTTGGGTGTTGAGAGCAATCATTTTTCACGCCTCAAAAATACTATCAAAAATTTCTCGCTTTACTCTAAAATTAACATTCCTGATTTGTTGGTACTGGTTTACCAGCCTTTGCATCTACAATATCTTTACCATTTGGTAGGACATTTTGCGCTCTTCTCTGCGCCTCAGCGTCTCTGCGTGAGATAAAAATCCTTCAACGGAGAGGGGGAGATTCGAACTCCCGGAAGCTTTCACTTCACCTGATTTCAAGTCAGGCGCATTCGACCACTCTGCCACCTCTCCAAATTATCTGTCAGCTTGTTAAACATAAAAACCGACAGATAACAGTATAGCCTATAATTACGCCGTTGGCAATACTAAAGTAGAAGAATTATAAAAAATTTCTGCCGATACCACCTGGAAGTCATCATCTACCCAAACCAGGGAAGCTTTTGTTACCACACCCCCCTCTAACTCAACCAGGGAAAAATTCCGCCGTTTTCCCCCATTTTCTGAGATAATTCTGGGTACATTCGCTGCATTTAAATAAATAGTTCCCTCTGGACTTCTAAATATAGCTTTTCTTAACACCTTCTTAGTGTGGCGCAGATTTCGGTGCATATGACCAAAAGCCACCAGAGAAACCATTTTGTTCAGATTGATACTTTGAGAAATCGCTGCTGCTAAGTCAGGATCACCAAAGTCACCACCAATAGGATGCCAATCTTTACCACAGGGGTCTTCAGGGCGATCGCCTAACCCCGTCGGTCCATTATGACCCAAAAAAATAATATTCTCACAAGCTGCACTTTTCACCGCTTCCACGATTTTATCTGCTGACTCTTCCATACTGCTGACACCATACCGTTGTTTACAGATATCAGCAAATCTCCACTCTGATCCACCCCAGGTAAAAGGACGACTACCCACTACTGTTAAATTCCAATCTGGAAAATCCAATTTACCATAACCGACTTGGGCAGATCCTAATAAATCTAATTGTTCCTGTACCCGGTCTTCCTTAGTGCGGTCATAAGGACATTTTTTCCGTCCCCATTCAGTGGCAGTGTACCATGCGTCGTGGTTTCCCATTACCGCTGCTTTGGGAATATCCAAGGAAGCGATCGCTCTAACCACATCCACTGACTCATTACCAAAATCTCCCACAAACAGCACTAAGTCAACACCCAGATGCTTGAGTGCGATACCATCTTCTACTTCCCATAGGTCGTGAACATCGCCAACTACAGCGATTTTCACAGGTTTTGATTGAGTTTTCTGACTGGTCATGCCACTTTAAAAAGCCATATCCATATATATATCAGGATAAGAAACTCTACCCCATTTGGAAATAAATTGGGAGCATCCCAATGAAGGAAAAAATAAACGCAAGCTCACTGACCACCACGCTCAGATACTTTGCCGAGCGTGGTTTTGACTCACTCGATTTTATCATAACTTTCTGGGCTTAATGGCTTGTGCAGGATTTCCTGCATAAATTGTCATTGATGCTAATGATTTAACAGCTACTCCACCCAGAGTTAATACAGCACCTTTACCGACAGTCACCCCAGGGCCAATTATTGACTTAGCAGCAATCCAACTACCTTCCTCAATATAAATTGGGGCAATTTTTAATTCAAAATCAGGGTGATTCCAGTCATGATTACCTGTGCAAAGATAGACATCTTGAGATATGCAAGCATGACTTTCTATGGTAACATGAGCTAGGTTATCTATCCAAGCATTTTCACCAATCCAGACATAATCACCGACAGTGAAGCGCCAAGGAAATTTTACCCGCACTTTTGGTTTTAGGCGCACACCTTGACCAATAGTAGCTCCAAAAATGCGGAGTATTTGCACTTTGACCGATGAAATGGGTAACCAAGAACTTTCAACTAGAGGTGATCCCAGGAAGTACCAGCACAGTTGTTTCCAATAGGGTGCACCGGGGGTATAGTTACCCAGACTATAGTTATCTAATCGCATATTCGTAATAGACTTCTCCGAAAAAGATGTAGGGACAATTCATGAATTGTCCCTACGAATGGGTTTCAGGTTATGCTTATTTAATTTTCGGGCAGGTCTAATAGGAAAACGAGGATTTCCGCGCCTTAAATTTCTTCGGGATTAATCCCCATTTCTTGCAGTCTGGCGGCTAATTTAGCGGCTTTCTCTTCGGCTTGTTCAGCCCTTTGGCGTTCTTGTTCAGCCCTTTGGCGTTCTTGTTCAGTCCTTTGGCGTTCTTGTTCTAATAATTCAGAACCCCAAAGAAACAAATTACCGGATTCATCCCACCAGCGCAACCAAAAGGTTACCATTTCTGCTTTTTTACCTCTCCATACACCCAAAAACAGGTTTAAAGTTGCTAGGTAAAATCTTCCCTGTTCATCTGGGGATTGTTGCTGGTATTTACCGTCTGTTAAATGATAAACATCTAAGGTTCCGGTTTGAGGATGAAAGATCACATATACAGGGACTTTTAAAATTTGTTCATAAAAATACCATTTACCATAGGGATAATGGGGATTAATAGAATATTCTCCCCCCTCAGTAGCAGAGATAAATTCCATCACAATGGCGGGGGGTTCTCCTTCGGCTTGGGGAGTATAACTCCGGCGAACTTCTCCCTCTGGGAGAGGATGAGCTACAGGTATATAAACCCAGTCGGGGGCTTTGACGATGGTTTTGTCGCCCACTGTGGCGCATAGCCCAAAATTGGAAGCAATGAGCATGGATTCTAAGATTAATCCAGCCAGTTCTAAGGATTCTCGCAAAGCTGCGGCTAGGAGGGGTTGGAGATTACTTTCCACTGGTTCGTCTGGTAGGGGGAAATCCGCTGGCAGTTTTTCCCATCTCACAGGGGGTAATGTGTATAAGGGATGGCTTTCTATAACTGTCATGGTGTTAAGCAATGGCTGTTCATTTATTGTATCCCCTGTGGATAATTATCGACATTTCCAGGAAATCAGCACATACTTGTTTATTTAGGGTTTGCTGAGAAAGTCTTTCCGTGAGGGCATAGGAGTCAGGAGTCAGGAGTCAGGAGTCAGGAGGAGATTTGAAAATTTCTTTGCCATCTCTTGAAATCCCCAAAAATGCACACTTTTTCCGGTATACCCTTCCAAACCCTTGCACTAATTTCTGTGTTTATCAGCCTCTAACCTTTGATATATCAAGGTTTTAAGTTTATTCAGCAAACCTTATTTAGGGTTTGCTGAAAAAGTCCCTTCGTTGAGGCAGGGAATAGGGAATAGGGAATAGGGAATAGTTTTAGCTATCTGTTATCCCCAGATTTTCTAATTTATCAGACCCAAAATGCACAGTTTTTAAGGTATACCCTTCAAAAATCTTGCACTTTCTTTCCTCCTGATCAGCCTCAAACCTTTGATTTACGAGTATTTTGGGTTTATTCAGCAAGCCCTATTTATCCCTGTGATTAAAACTAGCTTCTATTAAATTTATACTGAGCAGAATTTCTGCCAAGACTCGCTGCAATGCGTAATACAAACCATATTTACCATCTAAAATGCCTCCTTTGATAATCAGGCAATAAACCAGTATAATTAGTGGGGCGATGATTTTTAGCTTACGCAAGCGATCGCCTAAACTCAGTTCATGGTTCGGGGTTTCTAGGAGTTTTTTGGACTCAATCACCATGTAACGTTGTTGCGCCCATAACCAGCGATTTAATGGTTTGCGATCGTCGTGGTAAATGTATGCTGTCAGTTGACTAGAGTTACCTTTTACTAAAACCCGATGAGCGTGTCCATCATCTTGATAATTTGCTTTTTCTATTCTGTATAATATCTGGCGGGGTGGGAGTAGAGTACCTCTTAAAGGTTTACCAAATACACAATATTTAAATCTGGCAAAGTAGCCGTCAATGGTAGTATCTAGAGGTAAATTTTTAATCTCCGTAATTAGTTCATCGGTTAAGATATAATCAGCATCCAGAGATAAAACCCATTCTGATTTAACTTGCTGTAAGCCATAATTGCATTGACTGGCAAAGGAATCAAATTTGCGTTTAAATACGGTGATTTGGGGATAAGTTGAGAGAATTTCTAAGGTTTGATCTGTGCTGTAACTATCAATGACAATAATTGTTTTTGCCCAGGTGAGTTTTTCTAGGGTGCGCTGAATGTTGGGGGCTTCGTTATAGGTGAGGATGAGGGGGGTAATTTGTTCTAGCATTGCGGTAAATTTAAGCTCTCCATTGATAAGCTGTTGTGCAGCTAAACTGTATAATTAAAAAACCTGAAGTTACAGTGGCACAAGCATCTTGCTTGTATTCATTATTCCAGTTAAAGGCATAACAGCTTATCCAAACGGGAGTCAGGGAATTAATTAAGAGTCTAAAAGCTAAAGTCGGTTAAAAACCGACTGAGAAATTATAGTTTCATGGCGGCTATATGCTTGCTCCAGTGTGGAAGAACACAGCATTGATTTCCACAGGTAAGGTATTCCACCTGCAAATTTAAATTCAATATTTGAATACCCTTCTGTTGTTAACAAATTTTCTAATGTTTTCACAGAGAAAAACTTGATATGTCCACCATCCCAAAGAGCAGTGAAGTGTTTATCCATTTTTCCAGAGATAGCCAGGGCTAAGTTTTTCAAATAACCATGATAGGGTGTAGTCAAAATTAACCGCCCATTGGGTTTGAGTAGTTGTTTAGTATTCCTAACTATAGCTTTAGGGTCAAATAAATGTTCAATTACCTCGCAGGAAATAATAAGATCAAATTGCCCTCCTATTTCTGTATAGGGTAAATCATATATACTTCCCTGGATAAAACGACAATCAGGAAATTTTTCCTGGGCTAATTGCACACCTGATTTAGACTCTTCCACTCCGATAACTTCATACCCTTGTTGTGCAATTAAATTAGTTAAACTACCATTGCCACAGCCAATATCTAAAATGCGTGGTTTTGGTTGATTTTTTAGGGGGGGGGAAGCAGAATATACCATTTCTAATAAAGAATTAATCAGATATTTATGATGGTGTCCGCTGTCAGCATTGGTGTAGTAATATTCGTGTTTATTAGACATTAAATATTTCTCCTTTAAATAATTTTTGTTGTTCATCCACGGCATAAATTCCCTAGCTAAAAGCTAAAGTCGGTTAAAAAACGACTGGTTTGGTGTTTGGTGATGATGGTGTTTTGGTGTGGGTGGAGGTTTGTCTAAATCTGTTGTTTGTTCTAATAATGAAATTGTGGTTCTGTTTAAATGATGGATTTTGGCTCTCCTAGAGTGGTTATGATAATTTCATAAAAAATAATGCTTAAACCCCTTGATATACAACCAATCCATAAATACAAAACATCAGATTTAATAAAACTGATTGTGATTTTATTCAATCTCTTCAGGACTTACGCAAAAGGGAACGAAAGTAGGGGTAATTCATGAATTACCCCTACGCAAGAATAAAGTTTTCAGTCACATCTTGCGTAAGTCCTACTTTTGTTATATCATGAATTTAAGCAACTATTTGTATTAAGTTTTCATATCTAGTACAGCACGGCGTAAATAAACCAACCATTCTCAATCGCTAAAAAGCTTACGACTTATTATTTTTGATTTTTGACTTTTGATTTTTGACTTCCGCGAAGCGGTACTAGTCGGTTTTTAACAGACTTGAGCTTTGAGACTCTTAATTCATTCCCCGGCTCCCTGGATATGCAAAACCGAATCAATGTTAGTTAGGGTTTGCTGAATAAACCTAAAACCTTGATATATCAAAGGTTAGAGGCTGATAAACACAGAAATTAGTGCAAGGGTTTTGAAGGGTATACCGGAAAAAGTGTGCATTTTTTGGGATTTCAAGAGATGGCAAAGAAATTTTCAAATCTCCCCCTGACTCCTGACTCCTATGCCCTCACGGAAAGACTTTCTCAGCAAACCCTAGTTAAACTTAGTTAAATTAGTAAGCATCGGGATTCAATCGGAGGAAATATGAGTGAATCGACATTGCTAAACTTAGATCAATCGACACCAGATTCAACCCCAGATTTTGTTAATCCCCCCACCCAGGATGAATTACTATATGATGACGGCATCCCTATGGAAACCTATCGCCATAAACTGCAAATGGACTTACTAGTTGATCCCCTAGCTGCTTGGTTAGGGGATCAAGATGCCTTTGTGGGGGGTAATATGTTTGTTTACTTTAGTCCCCATCAATTGAAAAACCATGATTTCCGTGGTCCGGATATGTTTGCTGTGTTGGATGTTCCCAAGGGAGAGCGCAAATGTTGGGTAACTTGGGAAGAGGGTAAAGGTCCAGATGTGGTAGTAGAGTTGCTATCCTCTAGCACTGCTTTCAGAGACAAGACAGACAAAAAAGAAATATACCAAAACAGGCTCAGAGTACCAGAATACTTTTGGTATGATCCTTTTAATCCCAATGAGTTTGCTGGTTTCATCATCAGGGATTATGGATATGAACCAATCATTCCCGATGAGCAAAACAGGCTGATCAGTCAAAAATTAGGTTTAGCTCTAGTGCGTTGGGCGGGAGAATTTGGGGGAGCCAATGCCGTCTGGGTGCGTTGGGCAACTTTAGAGGGGGTTCTACTACCTACAGCCCGTGAATTAGCTCAACAAGCACAGCAAGAAGCTCAACAGGCACAGCAAGAAGCTCAACAGGCACAGCAAGAAGCTCAACAGGCACAGCAAGAAGCTCAACAGGCACAGCAAGAAGCTCAACAGGCACAGCAAGAAGCCCAACAAGCACAGCAAGAAGCCCAACAAGCACAGCAAGAAGCCCAACAAGCACAGCAAGAAGCCCAACAGGCACAGCAAAGAGCAGAGGCTGCGGAATTGTTACTGGCACAGGAGCGCCAACAAAGGGAGGAATTGCTGGCAAAATTACAGACAATGGGGATAAATCCTGATCAACTTTAGAGGCTGTTTTATAAATTTTCAAGAGGAAATTAGCTAGTTATACTAAAAACGGATGATTGCTAGACTTTTGTTCAGGCAAAAATCTTTGGATAGCAATACTCTTAGCGATTTAAATAGTAAGGCTGTAACCCGTTTTTAGTATAGTCATTTGCCAACTTTCACTAACTTAATGCTATACTTTCCTCATGGCATACATACCACTGGTGAAAAGCGGTCAAATTTTTGGGATTGCATCCAACCCACCTTCCGCACCCTTAGCTGTCACACAACGAAAAATGGTCATTTGGGGATTTGAGATTGGCGAACTGCTTGCAGCAGCGCTTCGCTATCGCTACCTAAACTTTAGACCATTTTGTATTAAAATTATCCTCAAAGGTCTTCAAAAATCCGAAATTACCGATTGTGACACTGGGGGGTGCGGAATGTGGGATAAAACCATTAAAATTCAAGGCTTCCCCCTGCCATCACAGGGGTAGGTTTTTTGCGGAGGTGCTTCACTTTGATACATGATTCATTCGGGTGCGATCGCCCATTTTTGAGAAGCATTGTTATAGAAATTTCACAGGGACATCACTAATTTTAATCAGGAAGAAATTCTGGATCAAGTAGATCATCGGCAGAAAACGGACAACTTTCAGGAAAAAGATGAGCAGGTAATTCACTTTTTTTAATAGCCTGTCTTCTGGCTTTAACATAAATTTCTGCAATTTCTTGCAAGAAATAGTTATACAACGTTTTAGACTTTAACAATAACTCAAGCTCAAATCGAAAGTTATCAATTTCATTTTGCCAACCTTTGGCACAGTATTCTTTTTCAGATTTCCAATACTTATACAACAATAAGTAAATGAGCAATTGACGCAGGTAACTGTCAACTTTCCGCCTTTGTTCATTACCCAAACTGAGAATTTCCTCCTTTAAATGTAAAAAATCTAATTCCTCAATGCGATTATTGTCTAGTAATTTATAAGTTTCTTCCAGCCAAAGGAAATAATCTTGTTCGTAAAGAACATTAATTGTGTTCATGACAGCACCTAAGTATTGTTTACTCTATTTTGACGCTCCCCGCCTTAAAAGGCTATCCATTATAAACATCTTTCTTAACAATCTTAAAACCTCTACTTGGTAAAGGTTTCAAGACTTTTGAATTTACCTGATCTTGACAAAATGCACCTCATCTTTATTCATAAAAACCTCATTTTATTGAGAATCAGCAAGGGAGGATTAAGGGTTGGGGGTCTGCAAGCGATCGCTCTCATGAAATTAAGAAAGATGTTTATAATGGATAGCTTATTAAGGGGAGTAAGGGGGGATCTGGATAAAACCTGATACTTCTCAGACATCCTCTCAAAAACAATCATTGTTAATTACCAGTTAATTAGGGTTTGCTGAAAAAGTCTCTTCGTTAAGGCAGGGAATAGGGAATAGGCAAGAGTTTAGGTGATCTGTTAGTAACCAATTCTTTGAAATTTCACCCGGAAAATGCACGCTTTTAGGAGTATACCCCTGAAAAATCCTGCACTGATTTCCTAATTTTTCACCCGAAACCCTTGATTTATCAAGGTTTTGAGTTTATTCAGCAAGCCCTAATTAAATTCTGATATCCATATTATGAATAAAGTAAGCGGGACTTTGAGCGACTTTCTGATTAACAAAATTTCGATTTCTAATGTATATATAGCAATCCTGAGCAGTTTGTGAGAAAATACGGAAATAAGAAAAAAGTAAATTTGAGAACTGGGGTGTGGGCTACAAATGTGGATACAATTATTAGAGGATTTTATCAAAAATAGTCAAGAGCCG
>NZ_JACJUZ010000116.1:0-10079 GCF_014299995.1 Sphaerospermopsis sp. LEGE 00249
CCAGTCCCCAGTCCCCAGTCCCTAGTCCCTAATTCTGCACATCCACCCAACGACGATAAAGCTTTTGAATTTGTTTTAACAGTGGGTTGTAAATTGGTTGAGTAGAATCATGGGATTTACTCAACTCCTCCAATGTAGTCAATAGTTTAGCTTCTTCAATGGCTACTTCACCATCACTGTAAATCAATCCACTGATAGCTTCAATCAGATTTTCACACTCTTCTAAACTGGGGCGATCGCCCAAATATTCTCTCACCCATTCATAACATTGATTTGGTTTAACTGGTACTAATTCATACAGCCAAGGCTTAATCTCTGGGTCAGTAGCTAAACCCTTAGCTTGAGCTATTTCCCGCAGATATTGTCTTTCCTCCGGCTGGATTCTACCATCAATCCAAGCTGCTCCAATCAGAATTTTAACTAGATTTTTAACATGAGAATTACTAACCATTGTTGCCTCCTCCAGTAGATTCGGTCTTTCATCAAATGGTACAATCCCTAGCAGTATTCACTCGGAATCCTTGGTTTTTCTTAAACGCACCATGAAAAAACCATCCATATCTTGTTCATGAGGCCATACCTTCAACCACCCAGAGGCAGAAACATCAACAAAATCAAAGCTAGGATGTTCAATTTGCCAATGGGAATTTTTTTCTAAAAAGTTTGTAATTACTTCTTCATTTTCCTCTGGGTGTAATGTACAAGTAGCATAAACTAAAACTCCTCCAGGCTTGACAAAATTTGCAGTATGTGATATCAACTCTTGTTGGATTTGGGCTAATTCATGGACAGATGCGGGAGTTTGTCGCCAACGCGCATCAGCGTGACGGTGCATAGTTCCCAAACCGGAACAAGGAGCATCTAATAATACACGGTCAGCGATGTTATGAAATTGGGTAAAAGTGCGACTATCCCCCGTGCAGATTTGGATAGATTGTAAATTCAGACGTTTGGCATTTTCAGTAAGTTTGCGTAAACGAGAAGCAGTTTTATCACAAGCGTAAATTTTGCCCTCATCCCCCATTAACTCTGCAATATGGGTAGTTTTTCCCCCTGGTGCTGCACAAACATCAATGATCACCTCACCGGGTTGGGGATCAAGCAAATGACCAACTAACTGGGCGCTACTATCTTGCACACACCACCAACCATCTTGAAAACCTGGTAAATTTTGAATTGCACCCGTACTACTAATTAATCTTAACCCTTGGGGTAAATGGGGAATTTTCCTCACTAAAATACCAGCATCTTTAAAATTTGATTCTACTTGTTCTAAGTCACTCTTAAGAATATTAACTCTTAAATCAATAGTCGGGGTTTGATTCATCCATTGACAGAGTTTTTCTGTTTCCTCAAAACCTAATTGTTTTAACCAAACTTCAATTATCCAATCGGGAAAACTATATAAAATTCCTAATCTTTCTACAGGATTTTCTGGTAATTTTAAAGGTTCTGATGAAGTTTCTGCAAGTCGTAAATATTGCCGTAAAAACCCATTCACAAAACCCGTCAAACCAGAAAACCCATTGGTTTTTGCTAGTTCTACAGTGGTGTTGACAGCAGCAGAAACAGGGATTTTTTCCTGATAACGAAGTTGATATAAACCCAGATGTAAAATTGTCCGTAGGTCTGGTGGTTGTTGTAGTGCTGATTTCGTAGCCAGTTGATTAATAATAGCGTCTAAAGTGCGTTGTCTTCTCACACTTCCATAGACTAATTCTGTCATTAATCTACGGTTATTGTCGGGTAGTTTATACTTTTGTAATACACGGTCGAGGGCGACATCAGTATAAGCTCCTTTGTGTACTTCTTTGAGGGCGATAAATGCAACTTGACGGGGGTTAGACATGGAAGGTAATGAGAATTTGACTCAGAGTAGTCATTATAGCTGTGAGGATCAGCCCAAGGAGTTGAAAACAGATTTTTTGAAGTTTGATAGAAACGAACCACAGAGACACAGAGAAACCAGTTCATTGGGCGGTTTCCCGACTTGTAGCAACTAGCGCGACACAGAAAAAATAGGGTTTGAGGAGATTTTGTGTAAGTTCTGTTTTTTAAGACAACGAATGAGCGATCGCTTTATTTATGATTACCCTGTGTAAGCTAAATCTCGTCATCTACTGTTAAGATAGAGTGTAGGTGTGAATTTCTGCCATATTATCGCTAAAATGGACATTAACTCAGTAATTAGTGCGATCGTTAGAATTGCTTCTAGTGCTGCTCCCCTAGCTATCCAGTCAGCAGAACGAAGTGAAATTGTGATCAAAATTAAAAAGGAATTAGGTTTTGATCCGTTACAACCGCCAAAAGATGCTGTTAGCGTTTACAATTATGCTTTAGTTGAGTATGGAGTGGGTAAACCTGAGTTGGTTCTAGAACTTTTTAGAGAACAACAAATTCAACAAGCTTTTTGGAAAAGTTTTAGTTCCGATGATTCTTTAATCTTACATCAAGAAGTAGAAGATTTTCTAGATTGCAATATCTTGGGAGATAAAATACGAGAGCTAGAATCAAAAAATATTTCAGAAAATATTAACATTCGTCAAGAATTTGAGGAATTTTGTCAAGTTTTTATCAGAGTAGCTGAACGCACGATGACACCTGCGGAAGTTTTACTTTATAAAATTTTCAAGCAATCGAGATATCGTGAAACTCAAACATATAAATATCCCCCAGGATATCAACCATTAATTGAAACAAAAATCCAATCCTTCTGCGGTCGCAAATTTGTATTTGAAGCCTTTGCGAAATTCGTGAACACCAATAGAAAAGGCTATTTTACAGTTATCGGTGATGCGGGAATGGGCAAAAGTACCATTGTAGCAAAATATGTTTCTGACCTGAAAGCAGTTTGTTTTTTTAACATCTTATCAGATAGTCAGAACACTCCTGATTTATTTCTTAACAGCATTCGTGAACAACTGATTAATCGCTACCAATTAGAAAATGTTGAAAATGCTGATTTGTCAACTTTACTGGTGCAAACTACTGAAAAAATTGGCAATGATAAAAAATTAATTATTTTTGTTGATGCACTAGATGAAGTCAACCAAGAACCAGGACCGGAAAATATTTTATATTTACCCAAAACCCTACCAGATCATGTTTATTTCTTCCTGACACGACGACGCTATGAACCCGGTAAAAAACGACTTTATACAGAAGGTGTAACACAAGAAGAATTAGATTTGACTGACAAAAAGTATGATGCAGAAAACGCAAAGGATATTCAAGAATATATTCGCTTTTGTTTAGAAAATGACCCAGAACATAAAAACGGCTT
The DNA here is from genome assembly GCF_014299995.1 of Sphaerospermopsis sp. LEGE 00249. Classification (NCBI taxonomy): domain Bacteria; kingdom Bacillati; phylum Cyanobacteriota; class Cyanophyceae; order Nostocales; family Aphanizomenonaceae; genus Sphaerospermopsis; species Sphaerospermopsis sp. LEGE 00249. Next base: position 3,284 of record NZ_JACJUZ010000116.1, read on the forward strand.
ACAAAATTGGATTACCAGTCAAAGTATCACCATTGAATCTTTCATTAAAGAATTAGCCGCAAAAAGTGAAAATAATTTTATGTACTTGCGCTATGTGTTACCAGCAATAGCAGAGGGTAAATATAATGATTTTAAATTAACCCAATTACCACAAGGGTTACAAGATTATTATCAAACTCATTGGGACAGGATGAAAATGAATGATTCATCTAAAGAAATGAAAGTAATGATTCTGTTTACCTTAGTGGAAATTGCCACACCAATTCCCTGTGAGATGATTTTTAATATTCTCCATCAAGATGAATATGTTGTACAGGATGTTTTAGATGAATGGATTGAATATTTAAGAACATCAAATATAGATGGAGATATTTGTTACAGTATCTATCATGCTAGTTTCTTAGATTTCTTGAAAGCAAAAAGAGAACTACAAGCAACCCGCAAGTTATTTAAAGAAGTAAATCAGCGCATTGCGGATTATTTAGAACAGGATGAGGATGACAATGAAACAAATTGAAAAAAAATCCTCTGCCCAAAAATTACATAAACAAAAAATTCGTCTGGCTAGATATCCTTATAGTTTGGTTAATTCTGGTCAGTATGAAAAATATTTCCAAACCCTCACAAATTATCAATTCATATCCGCCAAAATCAATCATCCTGACTTTGGCATCCAAGCATTAATAGAAGATTATGATTTACTGGATGATACCCAAACCAAAACCCACCCAGACCAAACCAAAACCTTAAAATATATTCAAAGTGCTTTGCGACTGTCTGCACACATAGTCACCCAAGACAAACAACAATTACCCAGTCAATTATGGGGAAGGTTACAAGCTATCCACACCCCAGAAATTCAAACCCTATTAAACCAAGCACAAACAAACCACCCTCACCCTTGGTTGCGTACCCTCACTCCCAGTCTCACCCAAGCAGGAGGAAGCTTAATCCGCACTCTCTCAGGTCATAGTAGTTCGGTATACGCAGTAGCAGTCACAGCAGACAATCAACGGGTGATTTCTGGTTCATCTGACAATACTGTCAAGGTGTGGAATTTACAGACGGGGAAGGAACTGTTCACCCTTGAAGGTCATAGTAGTTCGGTATACGCAGTAGCAGTCACAGCAGACAATCAACGGGTGATTTCTGGTTCATCTGACAATACTGTCAAGGTGTGGAATTTACAGACCGGGGAAGTACAGTTCACCCTTGAAGGTCATAGTAGTTCGGTATACGCAGTCGCAGTCACAGCAGACAATCAACGGGTGATTTCTGGTTCATATGACAATACTGTCAAGGTGTGGAATTTACAGACGGGGAAGGAACTGTTCACCCTTGAAGGTCATAGTGGTTGGGTATACGCAGTCGCAGTCACAGCAGACAATCAACGGGTGATTTCTGGTTCATCTGACAAAACTGTCAAGGTGTGGAATTTACAGACCGGGGAAGAACAGTTCACCCTTAAAGGTCATAGTGGTTGGGTAAACGCAGTCGCAGTGACAGCAGACAATCAACGAGTGATTTCTGGTTCATCTGACAATACTGTCAAGGTGTGGAATTTACAGACCGGGGAAGAACTGTTCACCTTTAAAGGTCATAGTAATTGGGTAAACGCAGTCGCAGTCACAGCAGACAATCAACGAGTGATTTCTGGTTCATATGACAAAACTGTCAAGGTGTGGAATTTACAGACCGGGGAAGAACTGTTCACCCTTAAAGGTCATAGTAGTTCGGTAAACGCAGTAGCAGTCACAGCAGACAATCAACGGGTGATTTCTGGTTCATCTGACAATACTGTCAAGGTGTGGAATTTACAGACCGGGAAGGAACTGTTCACCCTTAAAGGTCATAGTAGTAGGGTAAACGCAGTAGCAGTCACAGCAGACAATCAACGGGTGATTTCTGGTTCTTGGGACAATACTGTCAAGGTGTGGAATTTACAGACGGGGAAGGAACTGTTCACCCTTGAAGGTCATAGTAGTAGGGTAAACGCAGTCGCAGTCACAGCAGACAATCAACGGGTGATTTCTGGTTCATATGACAATACTGTCAAGGTGTGGAATTTACAGACGGGGAAGGAACTGTTCACCCTTGAAGGTCATAGTAGTAGGGTAAACGCATTCGCAGTCACAGCAGACAATCAACGGGTGATTTCTGGTTCATATGACAATACTGTCAAGGTGTGGAATTTACAGACTGAAAAAGGATTTTTTGCGTTTATTGGTAATTTTATAAATCGTATTAAATCAAAGTTCACCTTTAAAGGTCATAGTGATAGGGTAAACGCAGTAGCAGTGACAGCAGACAATCAACGGGTGATTTCTGGTTCAGATGACAATACTGTCAAGGTGTGGAATTTACAGACGGGGGAAGTACAGTTCACCCTTGAAGGTCATAGTAGTAGGGTAAACGCAGTCGCAGTCACAGCAGACAATCAACGGGTGATTTCTGGTTCATCTGACAATACTGTCAAGGTGTGGAATTTACAGACCGGGAAGGAACTGTTCACCCTTGAAGGTCATAGTGATAGGGTAAACGCAGTCGCAGTCACAGCAGACAATCAACGGGTGATTTCTGGTTCTTGGGACAATACTGTCAAGGTGTGGAATTTACAGACCGGGGAAGAACTGTTCACCTTTAAAGGTCATAGTAGTTTGGTAAACGCAGTCGCAGTCACAGCAGACAATCAACGGGTGATTTCTGGTTCTTGGGACAATACTGTCAAGGTGTGGAATTTACAGACCGGGGAAGAAATAGCTACTTTCACAGGTGACAGTGACTTTCTTTCCTGTGCGGTTGCACTTCCCAATCAATTCACAGATACGTTAACAATTGTCGCGGGTGACGTTGGGGGAATGGTGCATTTTCTAAAGTTGGAAAATGGGGGAGAATAAATTTATGAACTCCACCCCCAGACCACCAACGGTTAATAATTACCTGGATACTCAGCAACAATTCACGGACATTATTAACGCCAAAAGCACGAATTTTATCGGTCGTGAGTTTGTTTTTACTGAGATTAATAATTTTCTCAACCGCTATAACCGGGGTTATTTCACAATTATCGGCCCACCGGGTAGCGGTAAAAGTGCCATAATTGCTAAATATGCTCAAAAAAATTCTCCCAAAAATTACCAAGTGATTTATTACAACGCGGAGTTAGAGGAGAAAAATCACGCTGCGGAATTTTTAATATATATATGTTGTCAAATTATCGCCAAGTTTCAAAATCTATCCCTGCCAAATTTACCGGATAACGCTACAGAAGGAAGTTGGTTTTTATCATTGTTACTACAACAAATCAGCGAAAATTTACAATTACATCAACCAAACCAACCAAACCAACCAAACCAACCAAACCAAAAATTAATTATTGCCATTGACGGGTTAAACTGCATCAACCGCAACTTACAACCACCAGGAACAAATATTTTTTATCTTCCCCGCTACCTCCCCCAAGGAGTGTATTTTCTCCTTACCCGTCGTCCGTTTTTATCAAGTAATTCTGGTTTATTAATTGAAGCACCAGTACAAAGTTTGAATTTAGCAGATTATCCACAGGAAAATAAACAAGATATACAAAATTATATTCAAACAACCCTAAATTCTCCCCCCTTTTTAACGGGGGTTGGGGGGGATCTAAAATCTTGGTTAAATACCCACAAAATCACCGAAAAAGCCAATAATTTTCAATACATCAGCGCAATCTTCACCGCTATTGCTGACGGTTTCTATACCCAAACCCAACAAATACAAACATCATTCCCACCAGCATTAGAAACCTACTATCAACAACATTTAGCCAAAATGCTAGATTGGGAAAATCAAGATTTACCCCTAGCTGTTTTGCAAGTCTTAGCCGAAGAAACACAACTTATATCAGTTACAGATATTGCTAATTTATTAGATACTGATGAATTTGATGTAGAGGAAATTTTAGAAGCTTGGTTTGAGTTTTTAAATGTAGAAATTAAATCTAATGTTTCTGTTTACAGTTTATATCATGATAATTTCTGCCAATGGCTGAAAGGATATCTCAGAAGTATCCAAATTAATCGAGATCCCCCCTTACCTCCCTTATTAAGGGGGGAAATTAATCAAAGTCCCCTTTTTGGGGATTGAGGGGGATCTACAAATAAAGGTGGGTAACACAGACGCTAACCCACCCTACGATTTATAAATTCATCAAAGAATCTATACTACCCACTTCAAACTCACAAGCCCTAGAAATTGTTTCTGGGGGTAATTTATCAAAACTAACTAATGGCAAGAAATCAGGATTATCTATGAGTTCTTTCCCTAATAAATATCCTGCTATTGTCCAAGTTTGATATTTCCGCGCTTGTTTACCAATTAATCTACCTTTTTTACCATCGTAATATTCTGGCCATTCATCTTCACTCAATCGCGCTTTAGCAATTTCTATTGCTTTTCTAGCCATACCAGTTTTATTAGTTTTCACTGCTGCTGCGGCTAACATCCACATTAAAACAGGCCAACTTCCGGCATTATGATAGGACCAAGGTATATTTTTCGGATCGCATCCTGTCACCACTCTATATTCTTCATTCTCTAAAGCTGGGAAACAGATTTTCATCGGCATATCTCCTACCAAATCATCCCATCTTTTTTCAATTAAATTCATAATTGCTTGTGACTGTTCTTCTGTGGATAAATCACAAATCACAGCCATTAAATTTCCCAGGGTAAAAAAGCGAGTATCTAATTGAGATGGTCCGACATTACCAGCAAAATAACCGCCTTTTTTCGGTAGCCATTTATCTAGTTCATAGTAAGGCAAGGAATCAGCATAAATATTAAATAAATTCACCGCTGTTTTCCCATATTCTTCACTTTTAAAGCGATAAATGGCATTCAAACGATTCAGATCTATCCAGTAGTGTTTGCGAATATGTCCACATAACAAAGGTAATCTATTATCAATTGCTTCAACAATATCTTGATTACCTTGACAAATTAATAACTCACGGGCTACACGCAAAGCCGCAAAAAATAGCACTTGAATTTCTAAAGGATGTCCATAAATTCCCATGCGTCTATCAATCATACACGCACCATCAGGAACTAATAATGTCGGGTACATATCAAAACGATTTGCCAAACAGATTTCCATAATTAACCGGATACCTGTTTGAAATTCCGGTTGATAAGCTAGAGTATAATCATTAGTAGCGACTACATAGGCACGTAATAAAATCAACCACCATAAACAAGAATCAACAGGTGTGACTCTAGCGATCGCGTGTTCTCCAAAATCAGCTTCTAAATGTTCTTCCCCATTAATAGTCACAACTTTAAAGCTGGCTGGAATTAAACCCCTACCCGGTTTATAAGCATCCAACGCCTTTTCTTTAGGCTGTAACTTTAACGTTTCTTCCAAAAAGTTTTTGACAATATCGGTTCTACCTTTAATCAGAAAAATCAACGCTGAAGAAACAAAATCTCTAATGAAACATTGGTCATAATTCAATGCTTCTACGGATGGATCATAAGCCGCTAAAGTACCAACAGGACGACCTTGATAGTAAAGTATTGAATTTTCTAGTGCCTGCCACGCCTCTTTTTCTATAGTTTCACTTGTAGTTTTACTTGTGGTTAATTCATTTAGTTGCATCGCCAGAATAACTCCATTAAGATAGTGAATTTGTGGTGAATGCGGCTTTATTTCTCATGAGTATTTGCTATGTTCAGCAAAATATAACTTGAGCAATAGCAAATAACATTCCTTAATAGCAATCCTCAAACAAAATCAGTTACAATTACTGATTATCAGCAAATTAATTAGGTCATAATTAGGGGTTGCTGAGAAAGTCTTTCCGTGAGGGCATAGGAGTCAGGAGTCAGGAGTCAGGAGTCAGGAGTCAGGAGTCAGGAGTCAGGAGTCAGGAGAAGATTTGAAAATTTCTTTGCCATCTCTTGAAATCCCAAAAAATGCACACTTTTTCCCTTCTCCCTGACGATTAATGAATCGGTGTTCTAGCTATTCACATCAAACAATACAAAAAATATTCATCAGAAAAATTACAGCAAAATATACAAGATATATTTTGAGATTCCGCATTATCCCATGAGAAAATCTAGGATAGTGCTTTTACAAACAAAAACATACCCCCCATGCTGTTTTAGGATCGTAATAATGAAGTTTCAACCCCTTACAGTATATTTACTTGACAATGATTGACTGTTTGCAACTGCTGGTTAAATTATTCCCCTTTAACTTAACAATTTATAACGTTTTTTCCCAATATGCAATATAGATCATTAAAAAATTTAAAATGTCAATTTTCTGGAAAATTTCGACATTATAACCCAATCATCAAACCAAATCACAAATAACTAGGGGTTGCTGAGAAAGTCTTTCCGTGAGGGCATAGGAGTCAGGAGTCAGGAGTCAGGAGTCAGGAGGAGATTTGAAAATTTCTTTGCCATCTCTTGAAATCCCAAAAATTGAGAATTATCTAATAAGCTGTTACACAGCTAAATTGTATAATCCTAATATTCTGAACTCTTGTGTAACAGGCAAGATGCCTGTTCCACTTATACAAATTAAATGCACAACAGCTTACTTTAAAAACTCCATAAGTAGGGGTTGCTGAGAAAGTCTTTCCGTGAGGGCATAGGAGTCAGGAGTCAGGAGTCAGGAGTCAGGAGTCAGGAGGAGATTTGAAAATTTCTTTGCCATCTCTTGAAATCCCCAAAAATGCACACTTTTTCCGGTATACCCTTCAAAACCCTTGCACTAATTTCTGTGTTTATCAGCCTCTAACCTTTG
>NZ_JACJUZ010000005.1:0-111050 GCF_014299995.1 Sphaerospermopsis sp. LEGE 00249
GCTTCCCCTGCTTTCTTCACTGTCCCCAGTCCCCAGTCCCCTGTCCCCTGTCACCTATCTACCACCGCGACCGGTTAAAACAGAAGGAGACAAGCTAGACCAAGATTGTTTTACTAGGTCAGCATCAGCCTTAACACTACCCAAGTAGTTACCCGCAGGTAAAGATGGGAAGCGGTTGTAAGGTACAACATCTTCACCGAAGTAACGAGCGTATTCTGGGCTATTCACCATTGTTTCTACAGCCGCCCTTAAACCGCTATCAGCCAATAGTTTGTTATATTGGCGGATTTCGCTTTGGGTTGCGGGTGCGCGTCCCAAAATGTGACGGAATAAAAATTCAATCACTTTGGTGTTGGGATAGGGTGTGTAGAAACGCTTACGGTAAATTTCTGAACTTGCCAACTCTAGGACAAATTCACGCACGGTAATTTCACCATTACGCAGTTTGCTATCTAAATCACTGCGGCGTAAATAGTCAGGAATTTGCCCGCTAAATACGTCCATCACCTGAACATAAATAGCGTTAATTACCTGATTGGTTTCAGTTGAATTTGTACCAGTGGTAGCGCGGAAAATACGGGTTGGTTTGCGGCGACTTGTACCTACACCCACTTCTACCGACTGACCACGACCATCGTTGAAAGAACGACCTAACTCAATGAACAAGGGTTTGGTCTTGTCCATTTGTCTAGCTTGAGCCGCCAAATCTGCGATCGCATTCGCTAACATTGGCGTATTCTCAGTCTTGATCCGAGGCTTCACAGTCTCAAAGCTAGGTACAACCAAATCATCATTTTGCTTGGTTAGCTGGTTGTAAAGCTTCTCAGTATTGGGGAAGTTAGCCGCAGGTAAGGTTGGGAAGCGACGGTAAGGAACAGTATCTTCACCAAAAGCTTGAACATACTCAGCACTATTCACCATTGCACCGATAAAGGCTTTGATACCTTGAGTAGCCAAGATTTGGTTATATTTGCGGATTTCAGCTTGATCCATTGGCGCACGGCCTAAGAAATGCTTAGTACCCATCTCAATCACTTTAGTGTTGGGATAGGGTGTATAAAATTCCTTAACGTACAGGTTAGAACAACCTAAACCTTCAATAAATTCCTTAACGGTGATTTCTCCGTTACCCAGCTTACTTTCTAAATCAGTAAACTCGTTACCAGCAACATAAGGAGGAATATCACGCTCGAAAATTTGACGGTAAGCAGCACCAATCAAAGTTTTTACCGCTACTTTATCACCAGTACCAGCGATCAGTTTAAAGACCTTGGTTTGCTCACGCTGCTTGGTAACACCTTGGTTAATACGGAAATCAATATCTGGTTGGGTTCGCATTTCCTTAACTTCACCCAACTCCACAAAGCGAGGAGTTTCTTCCTTCTCAACTTTGTTGATATCTTCGCGGATAGTTCCCACACGCAGTTGACGCAAGGAAACACCAGCAGGTGTTAAATAACGCTCATAAGGAACAGTATCTTCACCGAAAGCTTCACTGTACTCTACAGTGTCAAGGATGGCATCAACAACAGCATAGAAGCCTTTTTTGGAAGCAATATCAAAATACTTGTTGTTTTCTTGACGACCGTAGGTAGGACGACCTAACAAGCGACGGTGAATGTATTCAATCGCTTTACAAACATACAAGGATGTCCAGTACATCTTGCGGAATAAATCGGACTTCGCCAACATCCGCACAAACTCGCGGACGGTGATTTCGCCGTTTTCCAGTTTGATTTCTGCAACTTTCAGCCGTTGACCTTCGTAAACATCACGACCGAATACTTGTAAGTAACAAGCCTTAATTACTGCTTGGGTAGAACTTTCAGAGAATTTAACACTTGTACCCTTACCAGCATTTCTGCTCATAGTACCGGGTAACTGGTCTAATTTGAACACTTTCGCGCCCAAAGCACCAGGAGCAACACCACGCGCACCGGGGTTACTGAGTTGGTTATTGATACCAGGTCCTTGGTGAATCAAGATCCGACGGGTATCTTTACCGAAAGGTGCAGGACTGCTGCTGGGGTTGCGGGTTTCTTTCGGGAAAATCGCCCCAAATTGAATTTCTAGCGGATCATTACCAGAACCGTAGGGATGTTGATCAGGTAATGGTTGTTCGTAAGCTGCAAATGTGGTAATGAATTGAGGTACTTTGCGGAAAGGCGCACTGTATTTAAACAGGTCTTGCTGTTGTCCCCAGTTGCGACACTCTTGAGCTTCTTGACCCAGACCCCGAATGTAGGGAACGGTTTCTTCCCCAAAGTAATCTGCGTATTCTTTGGAGTCTACCAAAGCATCCACTAAAGCGGGTAAACCACCGTTAGAAATAATTGCAAAGTATTTTTGCACTTCTTCCCGGCTGCTTGGTCCACGTCCCAAAATGTGACGGAAAGCCAGTTCTATTACCCGGCTGTTAATAAAGGGTTGATAAAACTGTTTTTGGTAAAGGGGAGATTTAGCTAAACGGCGGATAAACTCCTTCATGGAGATATCGCCATTTTTAACTTTGGATTCTAAGTCAGAGATGGATAAGCTGTAAGCACGGGTAATATCGCGCTCAAATACTTGGCGGTAAGCAGCTTTGACTACTTCAGTTTTTTCGCTAGAAGACAAACCAGGCTTCATAGCGTACTTGGGACGGCGTTCTGCGGCGTTGAAGTAAATTTGAGGTAGTTGTAAACCTTGTTGATCCCCAGAAGGACGTTGACGGACTTTTGTGGATGGTGTAGGTGCTTTGAACTCAGTCAGCAACACATCCATGTACTGAGTCACGATTTCTGTTGCTTCAGGATCTTTGCGGAAGAATGACAAAGAAGCAGTTTTAATTTCTTGTAAAGCCACGATGGTAGCTTCACCAGAACAGGCATTTTCAATGATTTCCCGCAAACCTCTGGTATTTACAGAGATGATGTTGGGGTCGCCGGCAACAATGGCATAAGTAGCATAGCGCAAGAACCAGGACAAGTCCCGTAAGCTCTTGGACATATTGCCAGGACCATAACGAGCAACGTTAATCGGTCTAAAACCAGGAGGTGTGGGACCACCTGCGGAAGTGTTGAAAATGGAACGGAGGTTTTCAAAGAAGCCACCACGACTTTCAACGTAGGTGACTGTTCCTAGTTTCATGCCTTCTTGCACACTAGCACCAGCGCCCACCATTGCCATTTCCGGTTCTTGGGGCTTTTCTAAGAAAGCCATTGGTGAACCACCAACGAAGATCCGGTTAGCCGCACGAGAAACAATGATCTCAGAATTTTCGGTGAGGATCTGGGCGATTTCTAAACGTTTTGCACCAGAAGCAAAATAGCTTCCTAGTTCGCTTAGTTCACCTTTTCCCAAAAAGCGGTCTTGTTGTTCTGCTTGGGAAATGGTCGCTACAGGTAAGGTTTGATATAGTTGCGGACGCGCAACTGAGCTTCCTCCACTTGCCTTAACACTCATCGGATTTCTAAAACTCCTATAAATAAGCTTATGTGTTAAGTCTGGGTTGCTTTTTGGCTTGACATATTGGTGTATTTATGTATAGTACGCCAGTCAAACTGCCAGTAAATTAACCCAGTTCAGTTTTTAGATTAGAACGTTTTGCGGTAACGCTGCTAATTTATTAAGAAGTATGTCAATTCTGTAATCTAAATCTGCCTATTGGCATAAGTATCTACTCTAGACAGGCTGGGGAATGTTGAAGTTTTGTATCTATCTGTTACATTCGCTTGCATCATATTTTGTAGCTGATTTCTTTTTATTTTATAATTTTTTAATATTTTGGTGATTGGTAAGTAAATAAAAATTCTTTTTTACGTGTTTGGATAATTTTACATGGAAATATTCAGGTTAATGTATGAGTATTGTTTGTATGATATGTCTAAATATGATTATTAAATAATAGAAAGTATCAAATGATGATGATTTTGTCTGAATCAGGATGTCCAGGATTAAAGGATTTTCAGGATGTTTTTAATCATTTATGGTTTTCATGAATGATAGGGAATATATTTTTTATATCAATCAAAATTTATCATCATTAAATATTTACAGACAATCTATAAATAACAATCCTGTACATCCTAAAATCCTGGTTATCCTGATTCAGACAAAAGAATATATCTTTATTATTCACAGAAAATCTATAAATAACAATTACCAGTAAATTGTTTGGATTCATAGATTTTACATCATTTAACAAAATATTTTTCACGATCATGTTATTATAATCAATAGAGAGTTAAAAGAGTAAAAATATCATGATTTTAGATGTAAAAAATGCTCTTTCCACAATTGCACCTAAATTAACTTATGATGTCCTCATTGAAAATCAAGCAGATGGCACAGTTAAAGCGACATTATTAAGTTTACCGGAATGTCAAGGTTTAGGTGCTACTAAAGAAGAAGCATTAAATAATTTGATTCAACTTTTTCAAGCACAAAAACCAGAGATAGTTACTTTAGAAATTAAACCTTCTGCAACCACATATCCGTTCAAGGAAATTTCAGAAAAACATCATAATGAGGGTAATGCTTGGGATTTACTAGAGTCACTAACAGGAACTATTGAAGCTCCAAGTAATTGGTCACTTCAACATGATTATTATTTGTATGGAACGCCGAAAAATCATGATGAGATAAGAGAATGAATCAAGAAAGATTGTTTTTAGATACCGTATTTATTCAAGCTTTGCTGAACAAAAATATTTCATGATTTTCAGGATGGTTTTTTGTCTGAATCAGGATGTCCAGGATTTCATGATTTTCAGGATGATATTTTTTGTCTGAATCAGGATGTCCAGGATTAAAGGATTTTCAGGATGTTTTTGATCATTTATGGTTTTCTTTGAATGATAGGAAATATATTTTTTATCTGCATCAAAATTTATCATCATTAAATATTCACAGACAATCTACAAATAACAATCCTGTACATCCTTAAATCCTAGTTATCCTGATTCAGACAAGAGAATATATCTTTATTATTCACAGACAATCTACAAATAACAATCCTGTACATCCTTAAATCCTGGTTATCCTGATTCAGACAAGAGAATATATCTTTATTATTCACAGACAATCTACAAATAACAATCCTGTACATCCTTAAATCCTAGTTATCCTGATTCAGACAAGAGAATATATCTTTATTATTCACAGACAATCTACAAATAACAATCCTGTACATCCTCAAATCCTGATTATCCTGATTCAGACAAGCTATTTCAGGATGTCCACCGATTAAAGGATTAACAGGATGATAAAATATAAAATTGACGATCGCTAATAAAGTCCTATAAATCTTAACATCATCTAGACGATAATTTTAACTATTTTCAAGTATTGTGTTATAATCAATTCAAAATTAGAAGAGTAAAAATATCATGATTTTAGCTGTTAAAAATGCTCTTTCCACAATTGCACCCAAGTTAACTTATGATGTGTTGATTGAAAATCAAGCAGATGGTACGGTTAAAGCTACATTGTTAAGTTTACCAGAATGTCAAGGTTTTGGTGCAAATAAAGAAGAAGCATTAAATAATCTGATTCAACTTTTTCAAGCACGAAAACCAGAAATAGTGACTTTAGAAATTGAAGCACCGAAAACAGAACATCCTTGGATGAAATTTGCAGGAATGTTTGAAGATGATCCACATTTTGAGGAAGTGCAGCAATATATAACAGAATATCGTCGGGAATTAGATACAAAAATGGAGGAACATAACCAAACTATAGAAGATCAGGAGAATATCTAATGATTTTATGGATATTGGATACAGATCATGTTTCTCTATTTCAACGCAGAAATCCATTTATTGTACAGCGTGTTAATAGTGTCAAATTTGAAGAAATTGCCATAACTATAATTACTGCTGAGGAACAATTGCGTGGTAGATTTAATGTAATTAGAAATGCCTCATCATCGGATAAGTTAGTATTAGCTTATGCAAATTTTCATGCTAATCTAGAGTTTTTAAAAACTGTCAATTTACTTCAATTTACCGAAGCCGCGGGTAATATCTACACTGAATTAATTAAGCAAAAAATCCGCGTTGGTACTCAAGATTTACGCATTGCTGCAATTACATTATCAGTGAATGGGATTTTGGTAACTCGTAATTTTAAAGATTTTGAAAAAGTGCCGAATTTGCGTTTAGAAGATTGGAGTATTGGTTAATAATTTCATAATTAAGATTTCCAGGATTAAAGGATTTTCAGCATGGTTTTTTGTCAGAATACACTTTCTTTAACTTGCAATTTATTTATAATACTTTCTTCTAAAAGATGATAGAGAAAATGCGGAGTTTTTAAATTAGCTGAATGTAATAGATTTTGATAGACTTGACAAGCTGATTCATCATTTAAAATCCGATTGTGAATAATTCTTGTCCATTCTGGTGCAGTTATCATTAATTGAGGCACAACATTAATAAATGCTGTAATTTGTTTTTCCATATCAAAAGATTCCAGAAAATGAATTAAGCTAAACATCACTTCTGGTTGTTGACATTGATCATCTAAAATCAGATGATAGGCACATAAATTATTTTCATCAGGATTTTCAGCTATTGCAGTTAAAGCATTTTCAAAATTTGTAATTTGTGCTTCTGTTTGCATCAATCGGTTATCTTTTAAGATTGCCAGTAAATTGTTTTGATTCATGGTTTTTTACCTCATTTAACAAAAATAGATTGCCAAATTACTTTATTGAGTTTGATTAATGCTTGCAAACTTTCCCTGATTCTTCTATTATACAAACCTTGAGAAAAATAAATAGAACGTACATCCCAAATTTCTTGTGCTAAGGCTACTCTGGGGGATAAGTTTAAATTAGGACGTTTACCATAAGAAATTGTTTGCCGATGACGACCTCCTTTTCCTGGTGATAAATGTTCCATCATAATGGCATATCCTTGATCTGTTGTATAATTAAGTGGAACTTTGGCTTTCATAAAAGCATCCGCAGGTATATGATGAGGTGTGAGGTTATCTCCTCTACGTCCCTTTTTTAGTAAGTCTCCATAAGTACCTACAGTTCCTTCTCCTGGGATGAGTTGAGGTTGATGATTAATAATTTTTTTACTCCTGTTTAGCTATTTCTATTGTTTAGTATTTTGATTATAAAGGAAGAAAAGGAATAATTAGGGTTTGCTGAATCAGGATTTTCAGGATTTAAGAATTTTCAGGATGATATTTGTCTGAATCAGGATGTCCAGGATTAAAGGATTTTCAGGATGGTTTTTTTTGTCTGAATCAGGATGTCCAGGATTAAAGGATTAACAGGATATTTTTGATCATTTATGGTTTTCTTTGAATGATATGGGAATATATTTTTTATCTCAATCAAAATTTATTATCATTAAATATTACCAGAAAATCTATAAATAACAATCCTGTACATCCTTAAATCCTAGTTATCCTGATTCAGACAAGAGAATATATCTTTATTATTCACAGAAAATCTATAAATAACAATCCTGTACATCCTCAAATCCTGGTTATCCTGATTCAGACAAGAGAATATATCTTTATTATTCACAGACAATCTACAAATAACAATCCTGTACATCCTAAAATCCTGGTTATCCTGATTCAGACAAGAGAATATATCTTTATTATTCACAGACAATCTACAAATAACAATCCTGTACATCCTCAAATCCTGGTTATCCTGATTCAGACAAGAGAATATATCTTTATTATTCACAGACAATCTACAAATAACAATCCTGTACATCCTCAAATCCTGGTTATCCTGATTCAGACAAGCTATTTTTTGATAGTTAAAAACTTGAAAGAAATATTATTACCTTCCCAGTATTTTTTTGCTGAATTTAAAATATCCAATGCTATTTGGTACTGTGTCGGTTCAGCTTGGGCAAAGATATCAGCATGATCATATAATATGACATATCTTTGAGCCGGACACCATGTTAAATCGGTGATACATTCATCAAAAGCATCCCAGTTAGCGCCGAAGTATGAAGGAAATTCCATTGCTTCAGCAGCTTTATTTAAAAATGTTTGTTTGCTATTGATTTTTTTACCATCAAGATAAAAAACTTTATGATTCATAGATTTATGGTGAGGAAATAGGTTAGTAAAATTGTCAGAATCAGGATGTCCAGGATTTTAGGATTTACAGGATATTTTTTGATAAATTATAGTTTTATTCAATGATAGAGAATATATTTTTATTGTTCAAAAAACAAATTATTAACTATTCACAGAAAATCTATAAATTGCCATCGTGGATATCCTGATTCTGATTATTTTTGTTTTTCTATTTGACGTTCTTGAAGTTGACGGTGACGCTGTGATCCTTTCATAGCAAAATTAATTGAGGCTCTTACCCCTTTTCTTCCTATTACTGTGGGTGTTAATTTCCACTCTTGAGCCGCTTGTTGCGACGTTCTTGAAGTTGACGGTGACGCTGTGATCCTATCATAGCAAAATTAATTGAGGCTCTTACCCCTTTTCTTCCTATTACTGTGGGTGTTAATTTCCACTCTTGAGCCGCTTGTTGCGCTGCTTCATCTAGTTCACTATCACCACTAGAACTAACTAACCTTACTTGAGTAACATTACCTTGAGAATCGGTGTCAATAGCTACTTCTGCTGTTCCTTCCACACCACGTTTTCTAGCTTTATCTGGGTACTTGATCTGACACCGTATACAATCTACTGGATTTAATTTATCCCAAATATATTTGTGTCCATTATCCCAAATATATTTGTGTCCAACTACTACCACAGTTACACTACTAACAATTAAACCTAAAGCCACAGTTCGCAAAAAACGACGACGGGAAGAATTAGGTAAATTTGTAGACTGTGTAACTTGTGAAACCTGAGATTGAGGTTGCTTAACTAAAGATGAATTATTTGTAGTGCTAGATGTTGCTGTTACTTGGGTGATGACAAGTTGACTCTGAGGTTTAGAAACTGGCGTTTGTGAAACCTGAGATTGAGTTTGTTGGACTGGTGCTTTACTAATAGATGCTACAATCTGCCATATCTTGATAGTCTTGTCACTACTCCCACTAGCCAGAGTTTGACCATCGGGGCTGTATGCTACTGACCAAACCAACTTAGAATGACCAGTGAGGGTTTGCAGTAGGTTTCCCGTTTTTACATTCCACAGTTTGATAGTCTTGTCCTCACTCCCACTAGCCAGGGTTTGACCATCAGGGCTGTATGCTACTGAATAAAACCATTCAGAATGACCAGTAAGGGTTTGTCCGAGGTTTTCCGTTTTCACATCCCACAGTTTGATAGTGCCGTCCAGACTCCCACTAGCCAGAGTTTGAGCATCGGGGCTGTATGCTACTGAAAGAACCGGGTAAGAATGACCAGTGAAGGTTTGCAGTAGGTTTCCCGTTTTTACATTCCACAGTTTGATAGTGTTGTCACTACTCCCACTAGCCAGGGTTTGACCATCGGGGCTGTATGCTACTGAACTAACCGAGTTAGAATGACCAGGGAGGGTTTGTAGAAGGTTTCCTGTTTTTACATCCCACAGTTTGATAGTCTTGTCACCACTCCCACTAGCCAGAGTTTGACCATCAGGGCTGTATGCTACTGACCCAACCCAATCAGAATGACCAGTGAGGGTTTCTAGGAGGTTTCCCGTTTTTACATCCCACAGTTTGATAGTCTCGTCCCTACTCCCACTAGCCAGAGTTTGACCATCGGGGCTGTATGCTACTGACAAAACCCAGTCAGAATGACCAGTGAGGGTTTGTAGGAGGTTTCCCGTTTTTACATCCCATATCTTGATAGTCTTGTCACCACTCCCACTAGCCAGAGTTTGACCATCGGGGCTGTATGCTACTGACCTAATCCGGTTAGAATGACCAGTGAGGGTTTGTAGGAGGTTTCCTATGAATCTATTACTAATAACTTGTGGTTTTGATGTTGATTCCACAACAACAGATGGTTTTGCTTTCACAACACCAGGAAAAATATCAACACCAAGATTTGTAGAGCGATCGCACCAATAGCATTTACCAAAAGTTCTACTATAATAATGACTATCTACCCTGCCGCAAATAGTTAAATTATCATTCCCTGTTCTTAAAGCCTCTAACCACTCCCTAGCCGTAGGACGAGAATTAGGATTTTTATACCCATCATTAAAGCATCTCAGAAAACATTGCTGAATATCTGGATAGACAATCTCTAAAGGAATTGTTCTTGCTGCTGCGGTAATTAAAGTATTTGCCCCATAAACCCATAAACCCCGACGGATAAGTTCATTAGGTTCTGGAGTTTCCCCTGCACCAGTCCATTTTCCTTGAAAGGGGCTATTACCACCAAATAATAATTGATAGATAATTACCCCTAACCGAAATCTATCATGTATTTCCGTTTGCTCAATAATATCAAAATCTTTTCCCATTAATTCCGGTGGTGTATATCCTTCCGAACCAACTAAACAACGAAAAACCTTACCATTTTTAGGATTTATCACCTGAAAAGAATCAGTATCAATAATAGAAGGTAAAGCCCGATTATTAACTAAAATATTTTGTGGTTTAATATCACCCAACACATAACCAGCTTCATGTAAAGCCGCAATAATTGAGGCAATATTTAAAGCGGTGGTATGTAAAAAACGCCAATCAATCTCAAGTTTTAATTTCTTGCGACGTTGGGGATTATAAATATCAATAAGTTCTTTTCCACCCTTAATTTCTGGCATTAAAAAGCCCACAAAATTGCCCTGAGCATTTTTCAACACCGATTTAGGCCAAGCAAAGGAAACATGATGAAGATGGGAATTTGGTTCTGTGGGTGGGTGGTCTATCATTACTGCTAATTTTTGCACCCGTTCCGATGTGGGAGAATGGTATATTTTCGCTAAATAACCATTTTCATTAGTTCGCCAAACTTTTGCTTCACCACTATTAGCAATCTCTTTACCCAATAGCGTAATTGATTTTCCTGTACTGGCACAAGTAAGAACTGTCATATAATTTTAATTAGATGGGTTGAAATATATTTCTAAAATCCTAAAATCCGTAGGTTGGGTTGAGGCTTTGCGAAACCCAACAAAATCTCATGAATCTTGAAAATGTTGGGTTTTATTCTTCAACCCAACCTACAGTTTTTTACCAATTGCATCCTATTCAAAGAGACACAAAAGTAAAGTTTTATCATCATCAGTACGAGAATTTAACCTTTCAGAATTGAGAAAAACATTAATATAATTATCATCATTTCCGCCTGGTTTATCTGTTTCTCGCAAATACTCCTCTAAAGGTTTAAAAAATGGCGCGTGAGGTTTCCAATCACTAAATCTAATCGCTACTTTTTCTAATCCATCAGTAGAAGCACAAATAAACTCTTGTTTGCCTGAAATTACCTGTACCTGCATTTCCTCCAGTGCATTAGCTGAAGTGACAAAAGTTGTTTCATTGAAAAATTCCCCCTTATCAGGTTTAAACAACATTTGATATTCTCCATCTTGAGAACCCATGACAATAAAACCATCCCCAATTTGCATAGCTGCAACCCATTCAGGAGTCGCTATAAAAACTAACAATGTACAAGCTAAATCACTGACAGAATAACCTTTATGATCTGCTTGTTTTTTTAAAGCAGTAATAACTTCTTTGACAAACTTAGTAAAAACTTCCTTAGCTTCCATTTCCGAAAGTGGTTGAGTAAAACCTTGTTTATCAGGAAGTTCATTAATATCAGCAAAGCATTTAATTACAGTTTCTACCGCCAATTCAGAACCAAAGTGAGAATATTTAGCACTTCCAGCACCATCAGCAACCGCGCCCACAATCACATCCTTAAAAATGCGATAATTTCCGCAGTCTTGACAAGGTATTTTCTGCTCTTGATGACTCGTTCCCGTTACATAACGCGCTATAGCTTTCCAACCCACAATAAATAAATCCTCAAAATGTAATTTAATGGGTAAGATCCCCGACTTCTTCTTTCATCATGTCAATAAATCATTAACTTATATTAGAAGTCGGGGATCTGGTTGATACAAATTAAGTAATGTAAGATCCCCGACTTCTTTTTTAATCATGTCAATAAATTATTAACTTATGCTAGAAGTCGGGGATCTGGTTTCTACAAATTAAGTAATAATTTGCCCCCACCCCACCGGCGGTAATGCTACAGCTTCCCCTACTTTGCCACTAGAAACCCGTTTCATAGAAGTGGAAAGCCAAACAAATAAAGCGCGAAAATCTAAGCCATTTAACATCACTGGAGGCCGTCCAGGTGGTGCAATTTCTCTCAGTTTATACATATCTGCACCTTGAACAGCAACAGTAAAAAATAACATTCGGCGCTGTTCTTCTTCTTCTCTCACCCTTTGCGCTGCATTTTGCCAATAATCTGTAGGCGCACCATCGGTAATTAAAAATACCCAAGGACGATAATAATGGACACCGTTATCTTTATACGACTGTTTGCGGGTTTCTAATAAATCTAAAGCGTATTCTATGGCTGCACCCATGGGCGTTACACCATCTGCTTCTAGCTTGGGCGGTGTAAAATGGTCTATAGTGACAAAATCTTGCGTCAGTTTCACCGGTCCAAAGGTGACAATAGCAACTTCTACACTTAAAGAAGCTTGAGCATCTTTCATTACATCTTCTTTAAAAGCTGCCAAACCTCTATTTAACTCCTGGATAGGTTGCCCTGACATTGAACCAGAAGTATCCAACAACAGAATTACCGGACAACGATTTTCAGGGTTTTCCACAAATTCGGGCATTCCTACTGGCATTATTGATACTCCTGGTTAATCAACTGGTTAATCACAACTAGATGCTGAATATTATATCTTAGATCATACTCGTTAACACCTAATCTAACACGGGTATTTTTACGGAATCAATACCTTGCCTAAACTGGAAGCAAGCAGCACCCAAAAACGAGTAAATTCATATAATGTTTTTCATAAAAGAGTCAGTGATGAAACTCAAAATTGCCAGTAACCGTTAAACTAAATATAAATAACCATCAGGATCAACAAATGAAAGCGATAGAAGTCACAGGAAACATTGATGAAAAATGGGCATTATTTTTAGACCAACCCCTGAATGTAGAAATACCCGGAAAAGTCAGAGTAATAATTCTCTTTCCTGAACCTACAGATAACTTAGAAAATGATGATGATGATACTCCCATTGAAGAAATAAAAGCTAGTTTAAAAAGAGCAGTACAAGAAGCAAAAGCAGGACAACGTATTCCCCTATCTCAAATGTGGGAGGGAATAGATGTCGAATGAACTGCCAATAGTAGAAATAGACTTAACACCTGAATACAAAAGAAACTTGCGTTCTCTAGCTAAGAGATACCGGAATATTCGTTCTGATACTCAAGCAATAATGGAAGAAATTCAAATCGGCAATTTTCTAGGTGATAGAATATCTGGACTAGGTGAAAATTAAATTGTTTTTAAAGTCAGAGTTAAAAATAGCAACATTCAAAAAGGCAAAAGTGCTGGTTATCGCATCATTTATTAAGTTGAATCACCAACCAATGTTCTTTTATTAACCATTTACTCTAAATCAGATCAAGAAGATATCACCCCACAGGAAATTAAAAATATTTTAGCTGAGTCAAATCAAAACGAATAATTTACCTGTTCAATTAACCTTCCCCAAAATCCCCCCATCCGCTAAACTCAGAAATGCTGCGTTAATCTCCAATATGTCCGACTCCCAAGTAAGTGCTGCTGTTGCGAAACTCTACGACACCTACCCTTTCCCCCCCGAACCCATCCTGGACGAACCACCACCAGGATATAATTGGCGTTGGAATTGGTTAGCTGCTTACAACTTCTGCACAGGTAGAAAACCAGCAAAACAAGATATTCGCATCTTAGACGCTGGTTGTGGTTCAGGAGTCGGTACAGAATATTTAGTACATCTCAACCCCCAAGCGCAGGTAGTAGGAATTGATTTAAGTGCTGGTACATTAGAAGTAGCAAAAAAACGCTGTCAAAGTTCTGGCGCTGACCGTGTAGAATTTCATCACCTGAGTATTTACGATGTAGAACAAATACCAGGACAATTCGATTTAATTAACTGCGTTGGTGTGCTTCATCATCTGCCCGATCCCATTCGTGGTATTCAAGCATTAGCGAAAAAACTCGCCCCTGGTGGATTAATGCACATTTTTGTATATGGAGAATTGGGAAGATGGGAAATACAACTCATGCAAAAAGCGATCGCCCTTCTCCAAGGTGACAAACGTGGTGACTATCGGGATGGGGTACAAGTCGGCAGAAAAATATTTGCCTCATTACCAGAAAATAACCGTCTTGTCAAGAGAGAAAAAGAAAGATGGGCAATGGAAAACCAAAGGGATGAATGTTTTGCGGATATGTACGTACATCCCCAGGAAACAGACTATAATATTGATACATTGTTTGAATTAATAGACGCTTCAGAATTAGACTTTGTAGGATTCTCCAATCCTGGGTTTTGGGATTTAGAAACCCTATTGGGTAAAGCACCAGAGTTAATAGAAAGAGCAGGAAATTTAGGCGATGCCTCCGGCGGGCTACGCCAACGCCAACGTTACCGCCTGATAGAATTACTGAATCCAGAAGTAACCCATTATGAATTTTTCCTCACTCGTCCCCCATTAACCAAACACGACTGGACAGACGATAACAGCTTATTAGCAGCAATACCAGAACTCAACCCTTGTATAGATGGTTTTCCCAGCAAATGTATATTTAACTACGATTACCAAATCATCAAATTATCAGATGCGGAATTTGAGTTTATGCAGAAATGTAATGGTGATGCCAAAATAGCCGAAGTCATCGGACAAACCGAGCTAGATTTAAACGGAGTCAGAAAACTCATAAAACAGCAATTACTTTTATTAACACCTGAAGATAAGATTTAGGTTATCATTGGACAAATTTACGTAGATCGTTAGAATCAGTGCGTGGAGTAAATCGTCGGGGTATAGTTTCCCGTGCTTCAGTTAGACAGATAGCAGGTAGATGTAACTCAAACTCTCCAGCTTCCGCAAGTGCAAGCAATTGAGCCGCTTGTGGAGTCTGTAAATGTTCAGGTTTAAGAATATCTACAACCCAGTTGGTTTCAACAAAAACCGCTTGAGGCTTCATTTTGCAACTTTACTCCACCTTGGTCCACCAGCCCTAACTTCACCAATTCGCAGCAGATTGATGATCCGTCCACCAAACAAATTTTTCAAATCATCTGGTAAACTGTCTACATTAGTTTGCAGTTTCAATTTCTCTAACCATCGCTGAACTTGTGATTCAAACTCAAGATAACGGTTTCCCTTCCATTGCTCATCTGGTGGTGGTAACAAAGAATGTGGAAGTATTGCTTCACCAACTACGCGAATTGATGAACCATGAGAATCATCAAAAGAATCCTGGAGGACAATAACACGCTCTCCTGCTACAAGTAAACCAATGGAGCAACCAAATTCAATCATTGAGCGTTCGAGATAAATTATACCGAATTGACGTTGCTTTCTGACATCATTGGGTTTTACCTCAACGATCATCAAATATTCTCCATCTGGGCTAGTGACGATGATATCTGGATGTGATATTTCCATAGAACAATCAAAATAGAATTTACAGAATGTAACCTTTTGTATTTTTATTTGCCGTTAAGCCAATTTTCCACCTGCAAATTAGTCATTTTAAATTTCCATATCATCTAAAGGTAATAAACCTTCGTCAACATCGGGAAAATCTTCATCAATATCTTCCAGATTAGCAAAGACTTCTAGGAGGGATTTTTTCTTAACAGGAGAAATGATAGCTAAGGGAATACCATTGTCAGTAATAGTTAGGGTTTCACCTGTTTTTTTAGCTTGGTTAATTAAAGTTTGCAGAATAGGGGGAAGTTCTGAAAGAGTAATTTGTGTCATAGTTATTTTTGGGAGATGATAAGTAAGTAGGCTTAATTAATTGTTAGATAGTGGAACAGGCTTCTAGCCTGTTGAAGGGCAAGACTTGTACTGAGTTTATCGAAGTATACCCATCCCACATTTTATATTTAATTGCAGCCAGCTAGTTAAGACTTTAATTTATATTTTTTGTTATATATTATTCTTATATTTTCAGGTAAATAAAGCACATCTTGATTCAGGGCGTAATCTCCGTCACGAGAACCCCCAGGGTAGAGTTCATAGGAAAATGTAACATTTATGCCAGATTGACCAATATTTTAGCCCAAGTCTAGTTATACTTAAACGTAGTCTAAAACCTCATAAACAATCAATTACTCATCCCTACACCCAGCGAGAGAGTGTAGAAGAAGCAGGGGAGCAGGGAGCAGAGAGCAGGGGGAAATTATTTGTATGTTCCCAGTCCCCAGTCACCAGTCCCCAGTCCCCAGTCCCCAATCACCAAAAAATAAGATAATTGTTTTTTTCTAAAGTATTGTTACCAGAGCGTGATATGATTCAACTGACTGAATGTGCAGTCAACCCTATTTAGCTGTACTGGTTTCAAGTCCCGTGAGCTTGTCAGAAGAACAAATTGTACCCACTCCGACAACAGAACAAGATACTCAAGCTAGTTCTGAAGAAAAACAGCCAGCAAGCTCCTCCATGCAGGAGTTCTATCAACTCTACCAAGAGTTGTTGGTAATCACGCTTGTGTTAACAGGGGTCATTTTCATCTCTGTTTGGGTTTCCTATTCCCTCAACATTGCTCTAAATTATTTATTAGGGGCGTGTGCAGGTGTGCTTTACTTGAGGATGTTGGCCAAAGATGTAGAGCGATTAGGTACAGAGAAACAACAGCTGAGTAAAACCAGGTTAGCTTTATTAGTCATCCTGATTTTGTTAGCATCAAAGTTGAAACAACTGGAAATCATGCCCATATTCTTGGGATTTCTCACCTATAAAGCCACACTCATCATATATGTAGTTAGAGTGGCATTTATATCTGACTCCACAAAGCTCCGGCAACCTTAAAACGCTCTGTTTCTCCAGTAAGATGAGAGAAGCGATCCCACTAACAAGAAAATGCTGAATTTTCTGAACTTTTACTCCCTTCCATTGGCAGAATTGGAAGTGGGTAAACATCTGTACTGGCAAATAGGCAACTTAAAGCTACATGGACAGGTGTTTCTCACCTCCTGGTTTGTAATTGGCGTATTAACACTGGTTTCCATCTTGGCAAGCAGCAACGTTAAACGCATTCCTAGCGGCATTCAAAACTTAATGGAATTTGCCCTAGAATTTATTCGAGATTTGGCAAAAAACCAGATCGGCGAAAAAGAATATCGCCCCTGGGTGCCATTTATCGGCACATTGTTTTTGTTTATTTTCGTGTCTAACTGGTCAGGGGCATTAGTTCCATTTAAACTAATTCATTTGCCAGAAGGTGAACTGGCCGCTCCCACCAGCGACATTAACACAACAGTTGCCTTAGCACTGTTAACTTCATTAGCTTACTTCTATGCTGGATTCAGCAAGAAAGGCTTAGGGTACTTCGGCAACTATGTGCAACCAGTTTCCTTCATGTTGCCCTTCAAAATTATTGAAGATTTCACCAAGCCTCTTTCCCTAAGCTTCCGTTTATTCGGTAACATCTTAGCTGATGAATTGGTCGTAGGCGTGCTAGTGTTGCTAGTACCTCTATTTGTACCATTGCCAGTAATGGCCTTGGGATTATTCACAAGTGCTATTCAAGCCCTAATTTTTGCCACCCTCGCCGCCGCCTATATTGGTGAAGCGATGGAAGATCATCATGGCGAAGAGCATGAGGGACATCATTAAACCCCTCAGATGGCAAAAGTCAGAAATAGGGAATAGGGAATAGGGAATAGGGAAAAGAGTAAACAAACAATTAGTTATAAACTCTTGCCTCTTGCCTCTTGCCTCTTGCCTTCTACAACTGACTACTAAACAACTCTACAAGTTCAACAACTAACCACTGTATAAAGTAAGGAAAGAATATCATGGATTCATTAGTTTCTGCTGCTTCCGTATTAGCTGCTGCTCTCGCTGTTGGTTTGGCTGCAATCGGCCCTGGTATTGGTCAAGGTAACGCAGCAGGACAAGCTGTGGAAGGTATTGCTCGTCAGCCTGAAGCAGAAGGTAAAATTCGCGGTACATTGTTGCTCAGTTTGGCGTTCATGGAAGCGTTAACCATCTACGGTCTAGTAGTTGCTCTCGTACTGTTGTTTGCTAACCCCTTCGCATAATTAGTATACAGTCTGAGTGCTGAGTGACAAAAATTAGGAGTTAGGAGTTAGGAGTTAGGAGTTGAATTAATGACTCACTAACTCATAACTCATAACATCCAACAATCATAACTCAGGACTACAACCATAGATAGGAACAAGCAACAATGACACACTGGATCACCTTATTGGCAGTAGAAGAAGTTGCCAAAGAAGGGGGCTTGTTTGACTTAGATGCGACTTTGCCCTTGATGGCAATCCAGTTTCTAGTTTTAGCCCTGATATTGAATGCAACTCTCTATAAACCATTGGGTAAAGCCATTGATGGACGTAATGAATATGTCCGTAACAATCAATTGGATGCCCAAGAACGCTTGTCAAAAGCGGAAAAGTTAGCCGAGCAGTATGAACAAGAACTAGCCGGCGCAAGAAGACAAGCACAAGCGATTATTGCCCAAGCTCAAGCAGAAGCGCAAAAAACAGCGGCCCAGAAAATAGCTGCCGCGCAGCAAGAAGCCCAAGCACAAAGAGAAAAAGCAGCTGGTGAAATTGAGCAGCAAAAACAACAAGCTTTAGCTTCCTTAGAAGCTCAGGTAGATGCCCTCAGTCGCCAAATACTAGAGAAGCTGTTAGGTGCTGACTTAATAGGCCAACGCTAACTCGCAGAATTGTCACTATTCATAGGGAATAGGGAATAGGGAATAGGGAATAGGAGGAATATCAATCAAAAAGTCTTGCCTTTTGCCTTTTGCCTCTTGCCTCTTGCCTTCTGAAACTGACAATAGATTTTGAATTTGGCAGCGCAGTTGTGGATAGAAAATCATGGGGACTTTTGTACTATTGATGGCGGAAGCAGCCGCCGTCGGAGGTGAACTGGCAGAGGGAGCAGAACATAGTGGTTTTGGTCTAAATACTAATATTTTAGAGACCAACCTAATTAACCTTGCCATTATTATTACTGTACTGTTTGTTTTCGGACGTAAGGTTTTAGGTAGTAACCTCAAAGCTCGTCGAGAAAATATTGAAACAGCAATTAAGAGTGCAGAGCAAAGAGCAGCGTCAGCTGCAAAGCAATTGCAAGAAGCGCAACAAAAGCTAACGCAAGCTCAAGCTGAAGCTACCAGAATTAAAGCTGATGCAGAAGTAAGTGCAAAAGCTGCTGGTGAGGCTATTTTGGTTCAAGCTGCTGCTGACATTGAGAAAATGCAAGCTGCTGGTGCGGCTGACTTGAATGCAGAACTAGAGCGCGTAATTTCTCAATTGCGTCAAAAAGTAGTAGCTCAAGCACTGCAAAAGGCGGAAGCTGAACTCAAGACTGGCATTGCTGAGGATGCTCAAAAAACTATTATTGACCGTAGCATCGCTCAATTGGGAGGTTAGAAACCATGAAAAGTAATGCAGCTACAGCAGAAGTAGCCCAGCCTTATGCACAGGCTTTGTTATCTGTTGCTCAAGCAAATAATTTGACAGAAGAGTTTGGTGCAGATGCACGGACTCTAGTTAGTTTGATTTCTGGTTCTGGGGAATTGCAAAACTTTTTGGATAACCCCTTTATTCAACCAGAAAACAAAAAGAATTTCCTCAAACAATTGTTAGGGGAAGGTGTTAATCCCTATCTGAGAAATTTCATTTTGCTGTTGGTTGATAGAAGACGAATTTCTTTTCTAGAGCCAATTTTACAGCAGTATGTCAACCTGTTACGGGAATTGAATCAAACGGTTTTAGCAGAAGTAAGTTCTGCTGTTCCTTTAACAGATGCACAATTGCAAACAGTGAAAGAAAAGGTTCTTTCTATTACCAAAGCACGGGAAGTAGAAATTGAAACCAAAATCGACACCGATTTAATTGGTGGTGTGGTGATCAAAGTTGGTTCTCAAGTTATTGATGCCAGCTTACGTGGTCAACTACGTCGCCTTTCTTTGCGCTTAACTAATGGTTAGGTAATGGGTAATGGGTAATGGGTAATGGGTAATGGGTAATGGGTAATGGGTAATGGGTAATGAATCATATTCTTCCCAGTCACCAGTCACCAGTCACCAGTCACCAATCACCAATCATCGTTTACCAAAAACTTCTTTTGTCTTGAAAGAACACTGAACAATAGGCATAATGAGCATTTCAATTAGACCTGACGAAATCAGCAGCATTATCCAACAACAAATCGAGCAATATGACAAGGAAGTCAAAGTTGCTAATGTTGGTACTGTACTGCAAGTTGGTGATGGTATTGCCCGGATCTATGGCTTAGAAAAAGCTATGGCTGGGGAACTCCTAGAATTTGAAGATGGTACTGTTGGTATCGCCCAAAACTTAGAAGAAGATAACGTTGGTGCGGTATTGATGGGTGAAGGCCGCAATATCCAAGAAGGCAGCACCGTTACCGCTACTGGTAGAATTGCTCAAGTAGCTGTAGGTGATGCTTTAATCGGTCGTGTTGTTGACGCTTTGGGTCGCGCTATTGATGGTAAGGGCGAAATCAAAACTGGCGAAAGTCGTTTGATTGAATCCCCAGCCCCCGGTATTATTGCACGTCGTTCTGTACATGAACCCATGCAAACTGGTATCACCGCTATTGACTCGATGATTCCCGTAGGTCGGGGTCAGCGTGAGTTGATTATCGGAGACCGCCAAACCGGTAAAACTGCGATCGCTATTGACACCATCATTAACCAAAAAGGTGAAGATGTAGTTTGTGTATACGTAGCCGTTGGTCAAAAAGCTTCCACCGTTGCTAACGTTGTGCAAACTTTACAAGAAAAAGGCGCGATGGACTACACCGTAGTTGTCGCCGCTAACGCCAGTGACCCTGCAACTTTACAATTCTTAGCTCCCTACACAGGCGCTTCTATTGCTGAATACTTCATGTATAAAGGCAAAGCGACCCTGATTGTTTATGATGATTTGTCTAAGCAAGCTCAGGCTTATCGTCAGATGTCCTTGTTGTTACGTCGTCCACCCGGACGGGAAGCGTACCCCGGAGACGTATTCTACATTCACTCTCGCTTGTTGGAACGTGCTGCTAAACTCAGCGATGAATTAGGTAAAGGTAGTATGACTGCATTACCTATCATTGAAACCCAAGCTGGTGACGTATCCGCTTACATTCCTACCAACGTAATTTCTATTACTGACGGTCAGATTTTCTTATCTTCTGACTTGTTCAACTCTGGTATCCGTCCTGCGGTAAACCCCGGTATCTCCGTATCCCGTGTAGGTTCTGCGGCACAAACCAAGGCGATGAAGAAAGTTGCTGGTAAGATTAAACTGGAATTGGCTCAGTTTGACGACTTACAAGCGTTCGCGCAATTTGCTTCTGACTTAGATAAAGCTACTCAAGATCAGTTAGCTCGTGGTGTACGTTTACGGGAATTGTTGAAACAGCCCCAAAACGATCCTCTATCTGTAGCTGAACAAGTAGCGATTCTCTACGCTGGTATTAACGGTTATTTAGATGACATTGCTGTAAACCAAGTTACCAGCTTTGTTAGAGGTTTCCGTGAATACTTGAAGACTGGTAAGAACTCCTACTACTCAGCAGTACAAGGCAGCAAAGTATTGGGAGATGCTGAAGAAGCAGCCCTCAAAGAAGCTTTAGCTGATTACAAGAAGACCTTTTTAGCTACAGCGTAATCGGTGATTGGTGATTGGTGATTGGTGATTGGTGATTGGTAAAAGGCAAGAGGTGAACCACTGCGGTGGACGGGTTTCCCGGCATAAAGCAAGTGAGTGGTGAACCCGAAGGGCAAAAGGCAAAAGGCAAGAGGGAAAGGGTAATACATATTCTTCCCCGCACCCTGCACCCCTGCTTTCTGTCACCTGTCACCTTTCACCTGTCACCTAGCCAATGACTAATGACTAAGGACTAAATCATGCCTAATCTCAAAGCAATACGCGATCGCATTCAGTCGGTCAAAAACACCAAAAAAATTACCGAAGCTATGCGGCTAGTGGCTGCGGCGAGAGTACGTCGCGCTCAAGAGCAGGTAATTGCCACCCGTCCCTTTGCTGACCGTTTGGCACAAGTATTATTTGGTTTACAAACTCGCTTAAAGTTTGAAGATGTAGACCTACCACTACTGAAAAAACGGGAAGTTAAATCTGTTGGTTTGTTGGTAGTTTCAGGTGATAGAGGTCTGTGTGGCGGTTACAATGCTAACGTGATCCGTCGTGCAGAAAACCGCGCTAAGGAACTCAAAGCGGAAGGTTTAGATGTAACTTTTGTGATCGTGGGTCGCAAAGCTACTCAATACTTCCAACGTCGTGGTTACAAAATTGATGCTAACTACACTGGTTTAGAACAAATTCCTACAGCAGCAGAAGCTACTAATATTGCTGATGAGTTGCTTTCTTTGTTCTTGTCAGAAAAGGTAGACAGAATTGAGTTAATTTATACTCGCTTCGTGTCTTTGGTGAGTTCTCGTCCTGTGGTGCAAACTTTGTTACCTTTGGATACTCAAGGTTTGGAAACCGCAGATGATGAAGTTTTCCGTTTAACTACTCGTGGTGGTCAGTTCCAAGTGGAACGGGAAAAGGTAGCTAGTACAGTTCGCGCTTTACCCCGTGACATGATTTTTGAACAAGACCCTGTACAAATTTTAGATTCTTTATTGCCTTTATATCTGAGCAATCAGTTATTAAGAGCTTTACAAGAGTCCGCAGCTAGTGAACTGGCGGCGCGGATGACTGCGATGAGTAATGCTAGTGATAATGCTGGTCAACTCATTAGCACTTTGACTCTTTCTTACAATAAGGCGCGTCAAGCTGCTATTACTCAGGAACTTCTGGAAGTTGTGGGTGGTGCGGAAGCACTTAGTTAATTTGGTAGTTGGTGATGGGTGATGGGTAATTGAATTGGTAAGATTATTATTTATCACCTATTGCCGATTACTTGATGAGGTTTAAGAAGGAATGAACCAAGAAGATTTATCAGACCCAAAATGCACACTTTTTCAGGTATACCCTTCAAAATCCTGGCATCTTTTTCTTGTTTATTAGCCTCAAACCTTCAATATATCTAGCTTTTGTCTTTATTCAGCAACCGCTAACTACCTTGTCACTCGTTAAGGAATAGCGGGCAAGATGCCACAAGAAATTTTTAGACATTGGGAAATTTTGTATTTTTTATAATCCAAAATCTAAAATCCAAAATCTAAAATCGGATCATCTTCTCAAAACTAACTGAAAGGAATTTAAATATCCGGTAATAGTTTTTTCTAATGTGGAACGCTGTTTTCTAGAAACTATTGCCATGACTTGATATAATCTTCCTTCAGCAACATACATCCTATTTGTAGTTACTTTACCAGCCGAATCTATATACTGAATTTCTTTACCTGGATGACTGTTGGAACTGCGAATATTACGTTCACTAATTAAATTGCTTTGTGTTGCTTTTAAGGTATTTTCTTTGGCTTGATTCAATATTTGTTGTGGGCTAGTCATCTTAGCATAGCTGTAAGGAAATTCATTGTAAGTGACTAAATACGCAACTTCCTGTTCCGGTGGTTGGGCTACAAATATGTTTAATTTTATTTCCCCCATGTAGGTTTTCTGTACTTGACTGTTGTTTTTTGGTCTGACTGGCATTAAAACCTGAAAACTCTTATCTGGGGGAGTAAATATTTTCCATTGTGACTGCACTACTTCGGGAACATTTGGTTTTTTGTGAGTAGCTATAGGTTGGGATTTACTTACCTCGGCAGAAATAAACCCACTATAAACAAAAGTGGCAGTAATGAAAGGTATTAAAAATTCAATATTCAATTTGATATTCAATTTGATATTCATAATTTGTAGCCCTCGCAGATGCGGTTTTTACTGTTGCTGCTAGTTATAACCTAGAAGCAGATAAAGCCGCACCTATTAATCCTACTTGTTGGTTAAGAATTATATGCACCGGTATTTCTTCGAGGATGGAACTCATTCTGCCTTTTTGGGTGAAATTTAACATAAAACTCCCATTTTGCATCAAGGGCAGAATTTTCGGGGCAATGCCTCCAGCAATATATAATCCTCCGTAGGGTAAGAGTTTTAAGGCTAAGTTGCCGGCTTCTGCACCGTAAGCTTCAACGAACATTTGTATGGTTTGTTCTGATAGGCGATCGCGTTTTTCTAAAGCTGCACTACCAATAGCAGCACCAGGATCAACGGTTTTTTCTGCTTTTCCGGCTTCTTGTTCCCAGGTTCTGACAGTTTGGGCTATTTCTGGGTTTTCTGTGTCTATTTGTCTATCTCTTAAAAATTGGTAAATGGAAGTGATCCCTAAACCGGAAACTACTCTTTCTACAGATGCACGTTGAATATCATATTTAGCTAATAAATATTTCAACAGTTGAAATTCTAATTCATTGCGGGGGGCAAAATCTGCGTGGCCACCTTCGGAAGGAAAAACTTGATATTGATTTCCTTGTTTGATTAAAAAACCTTGTCCTAAACCTGTTCCTGCACCAATAACCGCCATCGGTGCATCAGGTTGATATTTACCAACTTGTAAGGTGACTAAATCTTGTGTGGTTAAACCAAAAATACCATAACCGACGGCTGCAAAGTCATTAATTAGGGAAATTGCCGGAATATTTAATTGTTTTGCTAATCTTTCCGTGTCTAAAAACCAAGCTAAATTAGTAAGTTTAGCGGTGTTTTGTACTACGGGTCCGGCGATCGCAAAACAAGCTTTTTCTGGTGTAGATGTATTGCCTGTTGATAGATTCGCTGCGGCTAAAAATTTTTGGACAATTGGCACTAAATCAGGAAAATCTCCACTGCGGTAACTTTCCTCATACAAAGTTTTTAAACCTAAAGAGTTTGAAGACTCTACCAGGCGTAAAATTGTTTTCGTGCCACCGATATCTCCCGCTAATAGTAATGTCATAAAATTTATCAGTTAGTTTGTTAGTTTGTTGGTTTGTGTGTGACTTGTACTTTAATTATTTACCTATCAGTAAACAGTATTGATATTTTTCAGGTTTACTTCCAAATAATTGCTCGAAATCAAATATTCTGACTCCTGACTCCGGTTGGTGAGCGAAGCGATGCACTGAGAGCGCTCGAAGTGTCGAACCAGTGACTCCTGACTTATACAAATCTTACTACTTCCTCTACTGTAGTTAAATGGGAAGTATCTCCTTTTAGTTCTAGCAACCATTGTGATTCTTGACGCACCACTTTTACTAAAGAACATAAAGTAGCTTTCACTTCTGCTTTAGCTATATCCCCCACAAATCCCATTGCCGCACCTAACACAGAAGCCCCATGTGCTACTAACAGAATATCATCTGGCCAAAATTCTGCTGCTAAACATCTAGCGGTTTGTGCAGAACGATGTCTCACTTGTTCATGGGTTTCGGGATATTTTGCTGCTATCTGGGGTGTGTAGCCTGTGTCTATTCTAGGAAATAATGCTTTTAATTCTGGGGTTGAGAGTCTTTCTGGTTCTTCTGTCATCCATGCGGGATTTAACCACTCACTTAAGCCTGTTTCTAGTCTAATCTCTAATTCTAATGCTTCGGCGACTGCGTTGGCGGTTTGCACTGTTCGCAAAAAAGGAGATGCGAAAATATGTTTGATTTTTTCGCCTTTGAGTCTTTTTGCTAGTTGTTGTGCTTGGATCATGCCATCATCTGATAATGGTGGATCATAGCGTTTTTCGGCTGTGAGAAACCAGTCAGGGTTTACAAAATCAAGGCGGTTGGCGTGTCTGGCGATCCAAATAATTTGACTCATGGGGCAAATTTTACAGGTATCAATGCTTGTATTTTGGGTATGTTTTAAATATTAGGGCATAATTGTTATGTTTTGTGATCTTGAAGATGATTTTGTTTTTTTGAATGAACCACGTTATGCGAAGCATTTCCCGAAGGGTAGACGCGAAGGACACGAAGAGAAGAGGGAAGTGAAGAAGCAAGTAAAGAAGGAAGAGAAAAAGGACGTGATTTTTTTAATGTCAACCAGTAATTTATCTCTTCTCAAGTAGGGGAGAATCTATTTCTAAAAGCCAATTTTAATCAATAAATTCCATATTCTCATTATAGATAATAACTAGCTCACCTATCTTTTCTAGCGGTTGATTTTCTTCTTGGTAAGATTGATTTTCTGGAAACCACGAAGCCTCAAAAGCTTTTCTTAGAGACCATTGATAAGCTAACAGAGAAAATTCTAATTTAAGAAATCGTTTATTGTTGCTAAATCCTACAGAACTGCTTATTAGTTTTGCGGTTGTTGTCTGCGGTAAAGTAATTGCTTCATAATATTTATCTTGTTCATCCCAATAACCAGTGATTGTATAAAAGCATTCTTCTAGCAGTTGTTTAACTAGATTATTAGCATCTAAGTTTTCTATTATTTCAGTTAAATCTTGCCAAACTGGGTGATTTTTCAATTGGAGTGTAGTCATAATTTTCAGATAGATTAATGTTTTGTTACCAGACCAGGAAAATGCAAGATACCACTAATATATTTGGCGTGAAATCGTCTATCACCACCTTTACCTAATACTTTACACTTTAAATCATATCCTTTCTTTAATTTTATCTCACGTTTCTCACTAAAAAATTATCCTGTCCACAACTTTTTTGAGAACGTCTTAAAATCTCCGCACTACAAATTCCGGGTTCACCATCTTTAGAATAACAAAAAAATACTTCTTGTAAAAATCTACCAGAATCAGAACAAACAGGAGCTATCCCATTAACATTCCATGTTTTGTTAGCAGTAATAAAAGTAGACTTTAAATCTTTAATCGTGGTGCGAAATGGTTTTTCTGGACTTTTATAAGCTGAAGGAATAACTAGAGAATATTTTAAATTTCTACTTAATGTCAGATATTCTATAGGTTTTTGACCTGTACAAGTTCCATGTTTTTGCCATTGATGATCAAAAAGTCGATCATTGGGGAATAAACCTCTAAACTTTTGCTTAACTAATGGTGGTAATTTTTCTGTAGAACAGTTAGCAGGATAACCTTGTTGATATTGTGGCCAAAGTCCATGTAAAACAAAACCGTATTTTTTCCCTGATCCACATTGTTGTACATCACGTTTTCCATTTCTGGCACAATGATCAGGAGACCAAGATAATGTTAAAACATAAAAATCAAATTTACCAGGAGTTCCCGGAGTTTGAGCGATCGCATTATTTGTCGTTGCTACCGTAGTTATTAATAAGGAAGATGCAACAACAAGATTCTTTATTGACGACAAATTCATAATTAATTATTCTGATGCTCAAAGTCTTTTAAATTACCATACCATATTTGTGCAATAAATAAAAGGTCAGCATATAGATCCCCGACTTTTTCAATAAGCAGGAGATCTGAATCACAAGAAAATCGCCGAAAGGCACGGAAGCCACTTGGCTATCTTACAGTGGAGGAAAGTGTTAATAATTTGTCTGCGTTTCATAATCTTTTTTTAATTTCCATTACTCTATCTTCTGACTGATAATGCAATGTATCAGGTTTTTTGGATCAAAAGATCCCCTACTGCTTCAGGACTTACGCACAACACAACGAAGGTAGGCGTAATTCATGAATTACCCCTACCCAAGAATCAGGTTTTTATTTGAATCTTGCGTCAGTCCTATTTAATACTGATTACTGATAGCTGAATGCTTAAAATTGTGCCATAAAACGCCGATCTATACAGTCTTTCCCATGCCACAATAATTGATGCGGTGGTAAGGTGAAATTTCCTCTTGTAGCTACTGCGCGTCCGTCACCAGTACCAATTAAACTTAAATACTCTTTTTGTGGTTTGTAGGGTTTTAGCGATTTATTTAAAATCAATCTTCGCAAATTTTCATACAGTGGTTTACCTTGACGCACCGCAAATACACCTGCTTTTGGTAGGTGATAATTAATCATTGTGGCAATATCACCTGCTGCAAAAATCTGTGGATGACTAATAGATTGCAAATTATCATTTACTAAAATAAACCCTTTTTCATCCGTAGCAATTCCTGAATCTTTGACCCAATTTGCTGCTGAGGCTTGTGTTACCCAAAATACTTGATTACATTTTAACTTTAACCCAGATTCCGATGTAATTTCTAATTGATTATCTCTTGTAGGTGCAACTTCACAGACATTTTCACCTAAATGTAATTTTACACCTTTATTAATTACAACATCCCGCATAATTCCCCGTACAGATGGGTGGTGATTTGGCATTAATTCCCCAGTGCGTTGCCATAAATGTACTGTTAAATTTTCTATTCCTAATTTCTGTAAACCTGCCAACATTGATAACGCTAATTCTACACCTCCAGCACCACCACCAACCACACCAATACTTAACTGTTTTTGAGGATTTTCAGAAACCATATTTTGTAATTTATACCAATGTTCTAAAAATTGTTTAACTGGTTTAGCAGCAATTGTATATTCTGCCGCACCTGATACAGACAATTTAGCGGGAGTGCTGCCAATATCAAGAGATAGAATATCAAAATTTACCACAGTTCCGTTAGCACAAAAAACCTGATTATTTTCTAAATCCAAACCAACTACTTGATCAAGATATAACTGAGCATTAGCAAATTTGCTTAAATTTGGCAAGTCAATATGACAGTGAGAATAATTGTAAAATCCGGCAATATGTCCTGGTAACATCCCAGAGTAGGGTGTATATTGATCTGAAGTAATTAAAGTCAAATTTACTCCAGCCACAGGTTGATTACCAAAAAGTTTCAAAACAATGGCATGACTATGGCCACCACCTATCAAAACTAGGTTTTTTAGGTTTTTTAGGCTTGGTTGAGAATTTTGCTGCATCTGGAAACTGCAATAAACTGCAATAAACTGCAATAAATTTCATCAGGGATTCAATATCAATATAATCATGATTCCCATCGGTTGGTGAGGAATCATCCACTCATAGCCAATTTTTTTAAATATCCCAGTAACTCAAGATTATTTTTATGTATTTTGGTAAGAAAAATCATCCATTGGACGCTGGCAATTCAGAAGGAGGTAAAGAATAATCAAAGCGATAACTCTCATCAAGATTATTTAATGAAACTTCTACAACGACTGGAGAATAATACAATAGAAACCAGTTTATCTGCAATTAATGAATTGGAACGTTTGGCGCAAGATAATCCACAATTTCACTGGATAATTATGGATATGCTGACTAATTTTGTCAGAGAGAAAACAGCTAATCTACCCCCAGAAGAAGTAATTAGCGATTCCTTGGTAGACAAACGGATACTGATTCAATCAGCTATGATTGTAATTGGTAAAAGAGACGTAAAACAAGACCCAGAAAATGAGCAGATTGATTTAAGTTACACAGATTTAAGGGGACTAAACTTACAAGGTATAAACTTAGCACACACTAACCTTTATCAAGTTAATTTATCACAAGCAAATCTGGTTGGTGCTAACCTAGAGGGTGCTATTCTCAGTGCAGCAAATCTAGCTGGTGCAAATCTAACTAATGCTAACTTACATCGAGCTAATTTATATTTAGCGAGTTTAAAAGATGCAATTTTGGATGATGCTATCCTGGAGGGAGCAAATCTACGAGAAGCGAAGTTTACTATTTAATAGACCATATATACGCGAAAACTTCTGTTTTAAGGGGTAAAAAGGAAAGGGTAAGGAAAAAATCTTTACCTTTTTTTGTGTGAAATAAAATTTTACATATCTAAAATTGCAGCTAAATGCTATACTGTTTTCTTCTATCATCTCAGTAATAACTCATTATTGTGAAGCATCTTTCTGGTATGTCTGCTAAAAAGACAGATGCAACATTGCATTGGTTGATCACTATCATCGTTATTGTGCTTCTGTCATTGATACTGATTGTCTTCGCATCTACTAATATTGACAAGTTATCACTTCAACAGCAAATATCTCAAAAAAATCAAGCATTAACTACTATTGCTATAGTTTTTCTGGGTGTAGCTGTCATAGTTAATGTTTATTATGCAGCCAAAAGAACTCAAGCAATAGAAAAAAATGCAATTACATCTGAGAAAAATCTAGCAATTAGTCTTGAAAATACCAAACTTCTTCAAGAAAGACTGATAGCAGAACGTTTTATTGGCAGTATTTCCCAGTTAGGACATGACAAGGTAGAAACGCGCACAGGAGCTATTTATGCTTTAGAAAGAATTGCCCAAGATTTTCCCCAAGAACATTGGACAATTATGCAAGTTCTCACTGCGTTTGTCCGCGAAAATGCACCCATACAACTAGAGAGAAAAGTACAAAAACCAGAAGATTTCATGACTATTGATTTCGGAAACAATCGTGATCGGATACGCCGACAACAGCAAGCAAATTATTCTCTACCATTAGAATCTTGGAAACTGCGTACTGATATTCAAGCAGCTTTGACTGTGATCGGGAGGCGCAATTTTCAACATGATCGAGAAAATCAAAAATTAGATTTACGTAATACCGATATCAGACGAGTTGATTTAGCAGGAGCTAAACTGCAAGGGGTAGACTTACGGGGATCTGATGTGTGTGGTGCAGATTTGCGAAATGCGGATTTAAGTGAGGCGGTTTTGGATGGTGCTAAACTCATCGGTTCTATTCTTTATCAAGCTAACTTATTTAAGGCTAGTTTGCGGGGAGCTAATTTGAGTCGTTCTAATCTCAATCTTGCCAATTTATATGGAGTCAACTTGAGTTCCGCTAATTTGTTTGGTGCAAGTTTGCGTTCAGTTAATTTGCAATCTGCCAACTTGTATAAAGCTAATTTGCAACAAGCTAATCTCAAGGCTGCTAATTTATCAGGTGCTAAGTTATTTTTAGCTAATTTGCAAGGTGCGAAATTAGGGAAAACTAATTTACGTTTAGCAGGGTTAATTGCTGCAAATCTTAATGGTGCAAATCTTAATGGTGCAAATTTACAAGGTGCAAATTTGAATGCTGCAAAATTACAGCAAACAGATATTTATTTTGCTAACCTTAGTGCAGCTAGTTTAACAGAAGCCGATTTAAATCACGCTAATTTGATGGGTGCTAATCTTTCTCAAGCAATACTTGATGAAGCTGATCTTTCTGAAGCTAATCTCATCGGTGCTAATTTATTAGGCGCTCAACTTGATGATGTTAAACTGACTGGGGCGATTTTAAATGGTGCTAAAAACCTGAAATCTGAACAGATCATTAACGCAGTGGGCGATCGCACTACTCGCCTTCCTGATTATATCGAAGCGCCAGCTAATTGGCGAGAATCTGTTTAATTCTCTAATTAATTATCTAAAACTGTCTTTTTTGCTACTTTCGGTGCATTCTACCTGTTGATGATTTTTATATTTATTGTTATTAATTGATCATATTTATCTAGTTTTAAGTTATTAAATTATGACTTATTTTTTGTCAGCAAAGCTTGATTTTAAAACAATGAATTCGTAATCAAATTAGCTTTTCATCTGAGAGGATTCATAGTATTTTTTAACCAAGGGGAATAACTGTAAGTTTTAACGTTGTTTCAAACTTTTATCTGACAAAGTTTGAAAAATAAAGTTGGAAAAATTCAGACTGCGAAAAAAAGATCATTATTTTAAGGATAAAAGTCTGATGACGTTGAATAATACTAACTCTTTTTCCTCCCGTCAGGAAATCAACATTACACCTGTTTACTCAGGTGATGCTTTTGCAACTCCCATTGACAATAGTTTAAGTTGGAGTAATCGTAGTAGCTTACCAAAAGATGCAAATATTCAGTCTCATGTGACTGCAAACAGCTATAACTCTCAAAATGGTTATGGTTTAGTCAATGCAGGAAAAGCAGCGAGTAAAGCAGTTGGTGTAACCCCCTATCCAGATGCTCCAAAATTGGGTGGAAATAATTGGGGTGCAGACATGGTAAATGCTCCCACAGCTTGGCAAAATGGACATACAGGAAAAGGTGTCATTGTTGCGGTTTTAGATACAGGCATTGACTATAATCACGAAGATTTGAAAAACAATATTTGGACAAATCCCAAAGAAATTGCTGGTAATGGAATAGACGATGATGGTAATGGTTATGTTGATGATGTTTTAGGTTGGAATTTTAATAGTAACAACAATAATATTTTAGATAATAATGGACATGGAACTCATGTTTCGGGAGCTATTGCCGCCGAAAATAACGGTATTGGTGTAACTGGAATTGCCTATAATTCTCAAATTATGGCAGTTAAAGTTTTAGATGAAAATGGCTCAGGTTCTTATGCAAATATCGCTAATGGTATCCGTTACGCTGTAGATAATGGTGCTAATGTTATTAACCTCAGTTTAGGAGGAAATTCTGGTAATAATACTCTCAAATCAGCTATTGAATATGCGAGCAGTAAAGGTGTAATTGTGGTGATGGCCGCAGGTAATAATGGCGATGCTACACCATCTTATCCTGCTCGTTATGCTGATAAGTCAGGTATTGCTGTGGGGGCGGTAGATCAAAATAATCAACTCACTGATTTTTCTAATCGTTCTGGTTCTCAAGAAATTAAATATGTGACTGCTCCAGGTAAGGAGGTTTATTCTACAATTCCTGATAATCAATATGCTAGTTATAGCGGTACTTCTATGGCCGCTCCCCACGTTGCTGGTGTAGTAGCTTTGATGCTGAGTGCTAACCCGAATTTAACAGAAAGTCAAGTGCGGGAAATTATCATCAGTACGGCGGAAAATGGTACAAATCCCCAACAACCACAACCTTCAAATCCTTCGCCTTCTCTACCTTCTTTCTTTCCGCCTTTAGATTCTTTTTTTCCTATTGATATGATTGATATTGGTTCTCAATTTCCTACTGATATTGGCAATATTGGTGGTAGTTTTCCCTTACCTTTTCAATCAGAATCAACTCAATTACCGTCGGTTGTTGTATCTATTAGTAATGAAGATTTAGGATTAAAATTTGATGATTTTAATGCTAAAAATCCCAATTTAGAAACCCTTAATTACTACAGTGAGAGCAAAGATAGATGGGAATTACGGGACTATGATATGAATCTAGAAAATATAGATATTTGGAGTTTAGACTATGTTTAGTTTTACCCAGAAGTGTTGAATGTTAAGAAATTTGTGATAAAAATTGCCCAAAATATATTAAAATTTGGGCAACCTATATCAAAGTATTGATTTGATAATGACAGGATTTACGCAAAAGAGAACGAAAGTAGGGGTAATTCATGAATTACCCCTACGCAAGAATAAGGTTTTCAGTCACATCTTGCGTAAGTCATAAATGATTATAAATACATTTCCCAAGATTGTCAAAGACATCCTCAAATCCTTGCCAAAAAATGATTATCCGGTTTTGAACACCCGTCTTTACGTTGAGTGTTAGTTGGGTTATGCCTTGGATATCTGTTCCTAAAGAATGGGGTAATAAAATGTTAGATAAATTCCGCTATCTTCAAGCTTGTATGTGTCAACAAATCAGTTATGTTCATTGGATGGAATATATCATGAGATGTTGACATTTTCACCCTTAATAGAACTACTATAACTGAATATGTAAACTTTTATAACGACATTCAACATTTCTGGTTTATCTACAAATAGATTTAATTCAAGGTGCGGTTAGAATCTTTGGAAAATAAACAGGATAATTGAGGATGTTGAATTTGATTAATATTTATCAACTATAAAAAGGGCGGGCAAGACTTGTACTGAGAGGTTAGTGAGCTTGTACTGAGCGACCTGTACTGAGCGGAGTCGAACTATGTCGAAGTATGCCCACCCCACAAGATTTTGCAAATATTTAATAATAATTACCTCACAGAAAAAGCCTCACTAAATCTGCGGGTAATTGGCTCAACAATAAAGGTTAAAATCGACTTCTTCCGCGTCACAATCTCCGCATTTGCCACCATCCCCGGCGTAAATTCCACCTCTTTACCCCGCACAGTCATGGAATGCTTACTTAACTTAATTCTCGTCGGAAAAACCAAACCTAATTTTTCATCAACCACCGCATTCGGACTAATTTGTAAAACTTCCCCATCAACTACACCAAATTCTTGAAAGGGAAAAGTTGCTAATTTCACCTTTGCTTTCATTCCCTGACGAATAAAACCAATATCCCGGTTTAAAACTTTTACCTCTAACAACATTTCTTCCCCTTCGGGTAAAATTGACAGCAATTCTTCCCCAGACTGTACAGGTCCTTTGGTAGCTTTGACTTTATAAATTGTTCCTGCTACTGGTGCTTTAATTGTTTCTCCATCTTTTTCTTGTTTCGCTTGTTCTAATTGTCCTGCAACATTGGCTAATTCTTCTTTACGTCTATTTATTTGCGTTAAAATTTCACTTTTTCTTTCTGATGCTAATCTTAAACCTTGATTTTTGGCTGCTTGATAAGCTTGTTCAGCTTGGTTAATTTCTTGTTTTTGAGCAGCAATATCTTTTCCTAAAGATGCTACTTTATCCTGTGTTTCTGTAACTCTATTTTTGGCATTAGTTACTTCATTCGTGGCTCTAATAATATCAGTATTGGCTCGATTTAATCTTTCCTGGGCTTCTAAATAATCAACTCTGGGAACAGCACCAGGATTTAATAAGGTTCTCAAATTTTCTTCTCGTTGTTGGGCAATTTTTAAACTTTCTTCTAGTTTAGCACGGATATTTTCTGCATTTACTAAATTAGTTTGAGCATTAATCACACTGGTTTTAGCATTAGCTAAATTTTCTTCTAACCGAGTTAATCTAATTTTCGCTTGTTTGATAATTGAAAGTTGGCGTTCTGCTTCTGCTTCTGCTGCTGCTTGTCTAGCTTTATAATCTAATAACCGGGAATTTAATAACTCATCTTGTAATTTTGTTCCCGCAGTATTTCCTCCGGTTCTTTCAGCTTGTAATCTTTGTAAATCTTCTTCAATTAATTTACTAGATTTAGCTAATCTGTTTACATCGGTTTGTTTAAAATTGGGGTCACGTTCAATTAATATTTGATCTTTAGTTACGCGATCGCCCTCATTAACTTTCACCGCTACAATAGATCCATTACCTAAAGATGTCACCGGTCTCACTTGAGTAGAAGCAATTAATTCTCCCGGTGCTGTCGCTACTTCATCAATTTCTGAAAAATGCGCCCAGGAAATAGTACCAAAGACAATAACACTAATAGTTCCCGCTAATAATCTTGTATAAAGTGGTGGTAATTCCTGTACAGCTTTACCCAATTCATAGGATAATTGTTCCTCTGGTTTAGCAA
The DNA here is from genome assembly GCF_014299995.1 of Sphaerospermopsis sp. LEGE 00249. Lineage (NCBI taxonomy): Bacteria > Bacillati > Cyanobacteriota > Cyanophyceae > Nostocales > Aphanizomenonaceae > Sphaerospermopsis > Sphaerospermopsis sp. LEGE 00249. The sequence continues at coordinate 35,315 of NZ_JACJUZ010000005.1, forward strand.
AATTTTCTTTTGTTTGACGTGCTTGAACAGGATTTGCAGATAGGGAATATTTCATATATTTGGTAATTGGTAATTGGTAATTGGTAATTGGTAATTGGTAATTGGTAATTGGTGATTGGTAAAAATAAAATTGATTACCCAGTCACCATTCACCATTCACAAAAATTAAATTGCTAAATAACGCCGCAAAAAGTTTTCTACAGTTTCCAATTGAAAGTTATAAATTCTTTCTAAATTGGCAATTTCTTCTGATGTACAGTAAAATTCATTAGCTAATAATGTGCGAAAAGTTCCTAAACTTGTTTGTGCTGAAGAGTTCAATAAACCTAATGCTCCCCGTAAACCATCAACCGCAAATAAAGGAACATTAATGATGATTGGTTGTTTGTTAAAGATGCGACTAAAAATTTTGGGAATGTCCTCACGCAATAAAATTTCTGGTCCTCCTACTGGTAAAATTTGATTACGAGCCTCAGCAACAGTTAAAGAATCTACCACTATTTTGGCTAAGTCATCGGTACTAATAATAGATGTGCGATTTTTGGGATCACCGATGAGCAAATATAAACCAGTTTCTCGAAACCGTTCCGCTAAAGGTAGCAGGTTTGATGCTAAACCAGATGGGCGTAAAATAGTGTAATTTAGGCCACTACTTTGCAGATATTTTTCTACTGCGCGTTTAGCTTTGAAAACGGGAGCGTCTTCATATCCTCTTTCAGCACCTAAAACGGATATCAAGACAAAATGCTCAACACCCTGAATTTTTGCCTGATCAATTAGTTCAATATTAGCGCGATAATCTAAAGATAAAGCATCATTTCCTGAACCGTGGGCGCTAATGATATATTTCACACCTTGACAGGTTTTTTTGATATCCTGTTCTCGCCGCAAATCACCAATAAATATATCAGAAACCCGGTGTTCTAACTCGCTGTAATGAGACGTAAGACGAACAAAACACCGTACAGATTTCTGTTGTTGACGTAATAACCGCACCACGCGGCGGCCAATATCTCCGGTTGCTCCAGTTACTAGAATCATAACCTTTGGATTTGAGTATGGGGCTTTATGTAGTTAAGTTTAATCACTATTTTCAAATCAGCAAATTCCTAAAATCCGAAATTCTACAATTTTTGTTTAAAATAATAATGTTGGGATTAGTTGGGATTTAGTAAAACTGATGCAAATACCAGAAACAAACCCAAAGCTGAAAATACCTGTATCCAGTCTCTATGTTAGTGACTTTTATGCTTGGACACAGGAACAAGCTGATTTACTCCGCAACCATCAATGGCATAAAATTGATTGGCAAAATTTAATGGAGGAAGTTGAATCTTTGGGAAAACAGCAACGTCAAGAACTGCGAAATCGTTTGAGTATTTTAATCGGTCATTTATTAAAATGGCAATTTCAACCACAAAGCCGCAGTCGTAGTTGGTTAGCAACCCTTCGCATTCAACGCTTAGATACTATTGAATTACTTGAGGAAAATCCGAGTTTAAAATCCTATCTTGAGGAGGCACTTGGTAAAGCTTATTTGAAAGGTGTGGAATTAGCTGTTAAAGAAACTGATTTACCTCGTAGCAATTTTTCTGCTACTTGTCCTTATAGTTTGACGGAAATTTTAGATGATGGTTTTTATCCTGGTGAAGCTAGTGAGTTAGTCAATGAGTGAGAATTGTTAAACATTTTTAATAGTCTTATTAGTGATATTTTGTGTAGTCTTGATTTTACGGAAATAAGCCTAACCGAATCCATAATTGCCTTGCTATCACTTGTGATTGACTATTTAGTTCTAAAGTTTTTACAGTTGCTCGTCCGATAGGCGTTATACCTATAATCAAACCAGTTTGAGAATTAACTTGAAAATGATCTTCCCATCTGTCTTCTCTGGGATTAAAAAGACGAACTTCTATATTAGATTCAGGATCTATTTCACTAATACGTGTTCCTTTACGCAGATTACAAGAACGACAAGCAAGGGCGAGATTAAATTCAACATTAGCACCACCACGAGAAATAGGAACTATATGTTCAACCTCAAAGGGAAAATTAAATACTAATTCGGGTGCATGACAATATTCACAACGATGAATGGCGCGATCTGCCACCAGATTATAAAATGGGTTCATTGACTTGATCGTTGTGCTAAATATGCTGTTCTGGCTGTAGCAGCATTGAGTTCAAGATTAACAAGATTATCTAACTCCATTTGTATTTCTGGGGAAAGTATCTGTCCTTGATCTCTTGCTGTTCTCCACATATTCATTAGCTCTGATAAACGTTGTTGTTGCTCGCTAGTAAAGAATTGGTCAGGATGAAAGTTATCAATAACTAATATGGCACGAAATTCAACTTTACCTAACTGCGTAGTCAAAGCATCTAAAGCTTGACCTGCGGTTTTGCCAACACATTGTTTATCACCAGCGATGGCACGATAACACACTTCACCACTGGCATTTGATATGGGCAAAATAGCAACTGTAGTCATAATGCTGATTTGGGTATCTGTTGTTTATTAATTATAAGCTCTACTGAAAACAGGCGATCACTTTCTATTTTTTAGCTTGATAAAGTGCGATTGCGCGGAGCGCACTGCCGTAGGCGATCGCTTTACTTGCTATCCTCTAAAATTCCACCACCACCGGCGTATGATCACTAGGTTTTTCTAACTTCCTGGGTGCAATATCAATAATACAACTTTGAGCGCGTTCATAAAGCACAGGTGTTAAATAATGATGGTCTATTCTCCAACCTAAATTTCTTTTAAAAGCCGCCGTCCGATAATCCCACCAACTATAATTTCCCCCCTCTTGATTAAACTTTCTCAAAGCATCCGCAAAACCCAAATCAAGTACATCTTTTAAAGCTTGGCGTTCTGGTATAGATGCCATAATGTGATTTTCTATTTTTACTTTGTCATTAATATCTATATCTTCCAAGGCAATATTAAAATCACCACACATAGAAATAGCCGGATTTGATAATAGTAATTGCTGCAAATATTTCCGTAATACTGTTAACCAACGCAGTTTATATTCATATTTTTCACTTCCCACCGATGAACCATTAGGAACATAAAGATTAACAATTCTCACTCCATCAATTACAGCACTAATTACCCGCTTTTGTTCATCCCAAACTGGATCTAAATCTGTTAACACTGAACAGAAACCCATACTCACATCTTCCAAAGGTTGACGGCTAATCAGTGCCACTCCGTTATAAGCTTTCTGTCCGTAAATATAAAGATGATAACCTAAGTTTTCAAAAGAATTTAAGGGAAAATCCTGATCTACAACCTTCGTTTCCTGCAAACACAAAACATCAACAGGATTTTCACTTAACCAGTTGATCACCTGTTCTAAACGAGTCCGAATTGAATTGACATTCCAAGTAGCGATTTTCATGAGTTACTTATCAGTAGGATAGTAAATAAAGAAATATAGAATATGTAAATTTTTTGTAATCATTTTTGATTGTTAATTTTTTTGATCTATCTTCCATTCACGCAAAAATAAGCTATAAGTAATTGATCCCTGTTGTAAATGCGTATTCGCAAATACAAAATAGGCAAAATTGTAAGTTAGGATACAGAACATTATAAATGATTATGATCCCCCAGATAGATGAAAATATAAAATACTTGCTTGTAAACTAATAAAGACGTTAATTGTTAGCACTTGCTACGACTGTGATATTACATTTGTGAGTGAGTTGATAATACAGTTAACCGAGAATACGCTTTTCTAATAGTCAGTCAGAAAAGTTAACTTAAATGGAAGAAAAGTAAGTATAAATGCTTTTACCTCATAAAATAATTTCAGGATTGGTAGCAGGTGATGTCAAATCAATAAATCAATATAAATCAATATATATGATGTTGACACTCTTTGTAGACCAAACCAAGAATCGCAAGATATAGCATATTAGCTCAATTTTCACCAGAAAATATCCCAAAATATGCAAATTCTGTCACCAAGCGGAGAGGTTGGAACTTTCACAGATACATCCATTTAGGTGTAATCAAAATTTTTTTGCTCGATTACAACAACAAACTTTTTTAGGAGGACATTGGTATGAGTAATAGAGCCAACACTTGCCCATGCTGCGGTGGATCAATCCTACGTCATGTCCGTCATGGTGAACTATATTGGTTTTGCCTTTCGTGCCGACAAGAAGTACCACTGTTAACTATCAGTCGCTTATCAAATCATTTAGAAACCCGTAACACAGGAGTAGTTACTCCGTCTGCTGTTAACTCAGTAGAGTAATCTACTGCGGCTGGTTCTGAATATCTACAGAGTGGAAATAGACAAGTGAATACCATATTTCTTGAGAGCAAGCGTCAAGCTAGAGATGGCGCTTGCGCTTTGGTTTGACTTTGTTGCCAGAACAGCGGATAACTTCCAGTTAATGTCGATATGATATAAAAGTAGATAAAACTTAAAGAATATTCATCAAATGCTGATTCACTCATCTGACTTGCCCAAAGTCAAAGACTCAGTAGGCAAAAAAATTCTCTTAGGTAATGAACCTAAACCAGAACTAATTGCGATTCTAGCAGTCTACTTTGTTCAAGGCATATTAGGGTTATCGCGTCTAGCCGTTAGCTTTTTCCTCAAAGATGAATTGCAACTGAGTCCAGTTGAGGTATCAGCACTGTTGGGAATAGTTGCTCTACCTTGGATGATTAAGCCATTATTTGGCTTTATTTCCGATGGTTTGCCCATATTTGGCTACCGTCGCCGTCCCTATCTAGTGTTATCTGGGATACTGGGGGCTGGTGCTTGGGTAAGTTTGGGAACAATAGTTAATAGTAGCTGGGCGGCAACAATTGCGATCGCCCTATCTTCCCTTTCCGTTGCCTTCAGTGATGTCATTGTAGACTCCCTAGTTGTCGAACGTGCCAGAGTAGAAACCCAAGCCAACGCTGGTTCTCTGCAATCTTTGTGCTGGGGTGCTACTGCTCTTGGAGGCTTAATTACTGCTTACTTTAGCGGCTTACTCTTAGAATATTTCAGCACACGCACAGTATTTTTAGTCACTGCATTATTTCCCCTCATTATCTCCGTGGTAGCTTGGTTAATTGCAGAAACGCCAATTAACAAAGACACTATAAAACCTCAAGCAAATAATCTTCTCTCCACCTCCAATCAAATTAAACAACTGGGTAAAGCGATTACACAAAAAGCAATTTGGATACCCACAGCATTTATCTTTCTGTGGCAATCTACCCCCAGTGGAGAAGCAGCTTTTTTCTACTTTTTCACCAACGAATTACACTTTCAACCTGAATTTTTAGGCAGAGTCCATTTAGTTACCAGTTTAGCCTCATTAATTGGAATTTGGATTTTCCAACGGTTCTTAAAATCCGTACTATTTCGAGTAATTTGTGGCTGGAGCATCGTCATTTCTGCTGCATTAAGAATGACAATGTTAATATTAGTAACCCACACTAATCGAGCATTAGGAATAGATGATCAATGGTTCAGTTTAGGTGATAGCTTAATACTCGCAGTCATGGGACAAATTGCCTTCATGCCCGTGATGGTATTAGCCGCAAGAATATGTCCCTTGGGAATAGAAGCCACATTATTTGCTCTCTTAATGTCAATCTTCAATTTAGGAGGAGCTATTTCCAGAGAGTTTGGGGCTTTAATCATGCACTGGTTAGGAATTACCGAAAATAACTTTGATACCCTCTGGTTACTAGTAATTATCACCAATGTAATTGCCCTTGTACCATTGCTATTTATCAAATTTTTACCAGGTGAAGAAACAGAAACTATCACATCTACTCAAAATCCAGTAATTCAGTGAATTAATTAAAACCATTTAATTTTCATTTCTGTTTTTTGAAAAGTACATTTATGATGTACTGTTGAAAAAATATCATCTTGTCTTGAAAAAAATAAAAAACACCAAAATATGCAGATTTTAGAACCTCAAAACCAGCAAACGTTAGCAAAATCTTACAATCAAGAAGATTGGCAAAAAGGATATGAATCACTCAAACAAGAATATGATTATTGGATTGATGAAATAGAAGGGGTAATACCCGCAGAACTACAAGGAACACTATTGAGAAATGGACCCGGTTTATTAGATATCAACGGACAAAGATTACATCATCCCTTTGATGGTGACGGCATGATCAGCCGCATTACATTTACTAACGGACGCGCCCATTTTCGTAATAAATTTGTAGAAACAGAAGGTTATTTAGCAGAAAAAAAAGCTGGTAAAATCCTTTATCGTGGCGTATTTGGTACACAAAAACCAGGAGGTTGGTTAGCTAACGCCTTTGATTTTAAAATCAAACATATTGCTAATACTAATGTTATCTATTGGGGTAAAAAACTATTAGCTTTATGGGAAGCAGCAGAACCTTATTTATTGCATCCCCACACCTTAGAAACATTAGGCAACGAATATTTTAATGGTGTTTTATCCCAAGGTGAGGCATTTAGCGCCCATCCTCGCATAGATCCCAATGGTAAATTAGTTAATTTTGCCATTAAACCAGGACTATCAACCACAATTACAATTTTTGAACTCAACACCAACGGCGAAATTATCAGCAAACAAAATCATAGCGTGCCTGGTTTTTGCTTTATTCATGATTTTGTCATCACCGAAAATTACTGTATCTTCTTCCAAAACCCTGTTAATTTTAATCCCATACCTTTCGCTTTAGGAATGGCCAGTGCTGGACAATGTATTCAAGTCCAAAAAAATCAACCCACAAAAATCATCATTATTCCCCGCAAAGATAGTCAAGCTGAGAAAGAAGAAGTCAGAACTTTAGAAACCCAAGCAGGTTTTATTTTCCATCATGTCAACGCTTTTGAAGTGGAAACTGAAATTATCATTGATTCAATTTGCTATGAATCATTACCAGAAGTAGAACCAAATACTGATTATCTACAAACCAACTTTGACACCAATGCACCAGGACAAATTTGGCGATTTGATATTAATTTGCCGGAGAAAAAAGTACAAAGTCAGTTAATAGATAAACGTGCTTGTGAATTTCCTACTATTCATCCAAATAATGTAGGAAAACCCTATCGTTATTTATATATTGCTGCCGCACATAACCCTATAGGAAATGCACCCTTACAAGCTATTTGGAAAGTAGACTTAGCAACAGAAAAACGAGAAATTTGGAGTGCAGCACCACGGGGTTTTATGGGTGAACCAATTTTTATTCCTCGTCCCAACTCTCAACAAGAAGATGAAGGTTGGGTAATAGCTTTGGTTTATGATGCAGAACATCATCGCTCAGATGTAGTGATTTTAGATGCTCAGGATTTTTCAAAAGGTGCGATCGCTAAATTACACCTTAAACATCATATTCCTTATGGTTTACATGGGAGTTTTACACCAGAAACATTCATTTAATTAATGTAGGTTGGGTTAAGCGTAAGTGCAACCCAACAAAATCATATTAAATAGAACGGAAAAACACCTTTAAACCATCACTCGGTTGAGGTGTAGGTGTCATTTTTAAATCTAAATTTTGTCCTGGTACAAGTTCCCATTCATAACCACGCAACAGTAAAGCAGCAAATATTTTCATTTCCAACTTAGCAAATTCTTTACCTAAACATTCTCTCATCCCACCACCAAAGGTAACATAACTAAAAGGTTTAGATTTTTCCTCATTTCTCTCTACACTAAACCTTGCTGGGTCGAAAGTTTGAGAATTTTTATAAATAGTTTCATCTTGGTGGGTTTTCCCTATTTGATACAGTACACTCCAACCTTGAGGAATACTATATCTATTAAATTCACAAGTTTTAGTTACAGAACGAAAACCACCACCAACAGGGGGAATAACTCGCAAAACTTCCTTGAGTATTTGGTCTAAATAAGTCATTTGTTTCAGATGTTCAGAGGTTAATTCACCTGTAGAATTTATTTGTTGTTGTTCTGTTCTTGCTGCTGCTAGAATGTCTGGGTTTTGTGCTAACAACAAACAAAAAGAAGACATTGCCGAAGTTAAGGTTTCATGTCCAGCAAATAATAATGTTAAAATTTGATCTTTGAGTTCATTTACACTCAAACTATTACCATCTTCATCTTTGGCATTTAACAACAAACCCAAAGCATCTTTTTCTGAATTTTCTGAGATTGGCTGCTTTTGACGTTGTAAAATTATATTTTCAATTTTCGCTAATAACAGTTCTCGACTTTTTAGAGCTTTACCAAACTTAGTCCAAGGTAAACGAATGGGAAGAGTAAATAAACCTTGACACCATTCTTCAAATAATTCAGCAAAATGAGGATCATTAGTAGTATCTGTTCCTACTAATAATTTACAAGCCACATCAAAAGTATATTGTCTGATTTCAGGATACCAGGTTAACTGACCTAAATTTACCCATTTTTGTAAATAGCTATTAGTAATTTCCACCATTGTAGGTGTATAACTTGCTAAAGCTCTGGGTAGAAATGCTTGAGCTAATAATTTACGTCGGGTTTGATGAATGCTTCCAGTTTGCGTTGCTAAAGATGCAGGACCAAGCAATTCTGAAACAGTCTTAGGCCATTGAATTATAAAATTCTGATTTTCACCACTAAATACAAAGCGGTTTGCATCTGCTCCTATCATCATAATTGTAGGAGAACCAAAGATATTAGTTTTAAAAACGTTGCCGTATTTCTTTTGTCGTTTATTGGCAAAATTTCTATCCGTTAAAAAACTAATTGTTTCACCAATGATAGGTAAACCAAAGTTTCCCGGTGGTAAAGGTAATTGATTATTATCCTTGCTAATACTGACCATATTTATTTTCCTTTGTAATTTTTGATTGTTTATTTTAAAATAATATCACTTAAACCTAGTGCTTAAACTGATATTTATTTTTGGATATTCGGATTTTTTTCTAATAAAAGATTTTCCAATTCTTGAATTCTATCAAGTAATTTTTGATAACTATCTGCGGAAATAATCACATGACTAGGCCGTGACTGTTTAATGAGCAAAACAGGTTCAACCGCAGCTTTATCAAAAACCTCACCGTGTTTATTACGCGCATCTGTGAGAGTGTAGGTTTGCATAGCATGACTAATTTAGACATTTTGACTATAATTTTAGCAAAAATCAAGCAACCCACAAAATTAACTCCACAAAATTAACTTTGGTAGCAATTCTGCCACATATCCAGAAAAATAAAATTGTAACGAAAACTACAAAATTCTTATTTTTTCAAAAAAACAGGGTAAGCTAACCATACATATCCGGTTCACCAAAGTACCGTGATGAGGAGTAAATGTTATGGTGACAACATCGCGCCCATTGTGGGAAAATCATTCTCCAGCCCATATTTGCCCGTTTGACCAAGCTTGTAGTTATTTGGAATGGGCAGGTAAAGAATTAAAATTAGATCCTGGTTTATTAGAAATACTTAGTCATCCCCGGAAAGTCGTCACCGTTTCCATACCCGTCAAAATGGATAATGGGGAAGTGCGAGTTTTAGCCGGACATCGGGTACAACATTCTGATATTTTAGGACCATATAAAGGTGGTATTCGTTACCATCCGGCAGTGACTTTACGGGAAGTTTCGGCATTAGCTATGTTAATGACTTGGAAATGTGCATTGTTAGGTATTCCTTATGGTGGTGCTAAAGGTGGTATTCCCATAGATCCGAAACAATATAGTGTAGCAGAATTAGAAAGAATAAGTCGCCGTTATATCAGTGAGTTAATTAAAGATATTGGACCATCAGTAGATATACCAGCCCCAGACATGGGTACATCTGCGCGGGAAATGGCCTGGATGATGGATACCTATTCTGTGAATGTTGGTCATGCTGTACCCGGTGTTGTTACTGGTAAACCCCTTTCTGTAGGTGGTTCTCTGGGTCGAGAAATGGCTACGGGGCGCGGTGTAATGATTATTGTCCGGGAAGCCTTGGCAGATCAAGGTAAATCCCTGGCAGATGTAAAAATTGCTATTCAAGGTTTCGGTAATGTGGGGGGTGCTGCGGCTGAATTGTTATACCAAGCAGGGGCAAAAATTATTGCGGTTTCCAGTGGTGCTGGGGGTGTATATGCGGAAACTGGGCTTGATATTCCGGCTTTAAAAGCTTACGCTGCTCAAAATCGTCGCAGTGTGGTGGGTTTTCCCCAAGCTATTCCCATTAGTAATGCAGATTTACTCATTTTACCTTGTGATGTATTAATTCCTGCTGCTTTGGAAAATCAAATTACGGAAGAAAATGTGCATCAGATTCAAGCGCAAATGATTGCTGAAGCAGCTAATGGACCTGTGACTTTGGAAGCTAACCGAGTTTTAGAAGCCAGTGGAGTTACGGTTTTACCTGATATTTTAGCTAATGCTGGGGGGGTAGTAGTTAGTTATTTGGAATGGGTGCAAGGTCTTTCTTATCTGTTCTGGGATGAGGAAAGAGTAAACCGGGAAATGGAACATTTAATGGTAAATGCTTACCGTCACGTGATTCAACAAGCACAGACTCGCAGAGTAAATTTACGATTAGCCGCTTATACTCTTGGTGTGGGTAGAGTGGCGCAAGCTTTGACTGATAGGGGTTTGTATCCTTAGTTATAGGGTTATAACTCGTTCCCAGTCTCTGACTGGGAATGCTATTACAGAGTCTCTGACTCTATCATCATAGAAGCCAGAGTCTTCTGATGTTCATTCCCTCATCAGGTAAAAATAACGGCGAAATTGCGCGAATATTAGATATTAGTTTGGATATGGCTCGGTTATGGCGAAACTTGAAATTAGGCGATCGCTCTCAACCGTCAGGTGATATAGTAAATTTTTGCTTGATAATCACGCTTTTACTATTTAAATTGTTTCCAATTTATTTCTTCAACTAATTTAAGTTTAGGAATATCTTGTATGGCAAGTTGATAACTATCAGTTTTAGACAATATATCAACTAATGATAACAAATGAATACTTTCTGGTTTTAGGTATGGATGACCAAATAGACGATCTTTAAATGTTTTCTTATATCCTACACCTGATAACATAACACTAATTTCTGCTCGGTGATACATCATATCAGCATATAAAATTTTTGCATGATCTACCGTCAATTCTGATTGACTAAGCTTACTTTGAAAATAGAATAACCTACCATCTTCGCGGATAACCCCATCAATTCCACCATCTTTACCTAGTGGTCCAGGATGAAAACCTAAAATTCTGGCAAAAGTACGACCAAGTTCTTGTTTTCTTTTTGAACTTGTTCTCACTATTCCTAATGCCAGATTATATGCTATGTACTGTTCCATGTAAATACTAAAATTAATAATTAAAAAATAGCCGATGTTTCTAATTCAATTAATCGGGAATGCAAGAGAATAATTCCCAAATTCAAATAGATAAATATTGCATCCTCAATTCCAGATTTTAATAAGGTATCAAGAGTGCATTCATTAACTTCAAACATCAAAGTTTCTTCATCTATGATCATATCTTCAACTTTTTTTCTCAGATGTTGAATTTTGATCTGATTTTGCATTGACTCATGATAACCATAAGCAAATGCCATATTTAAAATAGTTTTCTCATCTACTTGCAACCGCATTTGTAGATCATCCAGCTGTATTTTACATTTTTTACCAACACGAACTGGAGAAGGTTGCATTTTACCTTGACGCAAAGATTTGAGAGCAGATGTTTTCATTGTCTCTCTTATATAGTCTTCTTGTTGACGTTTCAATTCATCTTTACTACGTGCGATCAAGTTAGGATCTCGATGCTTTTTTGGTGGACGAGTAGAAGATGTATGATTAGCTTCTGCCATTTTTTTACTCCATAACTACTCTTTTGTAGTAATCCCATAGGTGATCACAATCTGGTTCATTCCATAAATAGTCATAATTAATGAAAACTGCATTACCAGCTTTCATAGGCAACCAATCAACAGGATCAAGAATTTAATAATTAGTAAACCGATTATCAATAAACTGCTGAAAATCATATTTTGATACTCCTATTGGTACAATTTTCACCTGGATAGAACCAATAATAGGACGTGCTTGTTCAAGTGCTATTAGCATATCATTTAAACTTACAAATGAACCTATATCATCTTGCTTAACTCCTAGTAATACCAAATCAGGTGTAACCTCAAACAAGAATTTAGAAATAGATGTTAGATCAGGTGAAACATCAATAACAGTATGAGTAAATTTTTTATTTTTTGCTAATTTTCCTAAAGTTTTAGCTAACCGGTCAGGGTTACTCTTATCACTTTCACTGACGACTGTAAGTTTATCTTCTTGGGTTACAAGTGTTTCACCACCTGGTTTTGGTGCTGATCCTTCGCTAAAGAATTTGAAACTGTGAGCTTGAGAGTCACCATCTATTAAGAGTACCTTATTGCCCATATTCAGGAAAACTCCAGTAATATGAATTGCAGTTGTTGTTTTGCCTACTCCACCCTTATGGTGAACACATAGAACTTTCATAATAAGCTATACTCATCTAATATTTTATTAGTTTTTCTAAAATAACATCAAAACGTTCTCACATCGGTTTCTTATGAAAATCCGCTAAGGAGTATATAGCAGTGTAGCCAGATTTAGTAGGCTTAGAAATCAGCAAAGGTGAACTAAAACGCTTAACAGGGTTTGACACAGAGGACGTATTTCGTCCTTCAATTATGGCGGATAAGCAAAAGCGCATTGGCTTTTTTATTAACGAAGCTTTGGTTGCTTTAGCACTGACACCAGTTATTGTTAGTTTTATTTATCAAGAACATAAGTGATATCTGCACTGTAACTGATTCGAGAAGATTTAGTTCGCGCTTTGAAAAGTGAACGGATTTTGCGCCATAATAAAAAACTGCTTGCTAATAACCAAGAGTTACTTGCAAATAACTTAGCCAATTTGCAAACCTTAGAAGTTAGTAATCAAGCTGGGGAATATGCACAACTTTTAAATCAATCATTGCAGATTGCTTTAGATGTACAAGCAGAACTGAAAAAATTACAAAAAGTCTAATTAAGTTGTCTACACAAAATCTGATGAATAACCAACCCAAAATAATCGTTTTAGATGATGATCCCACCGGTTCTCAAACTGTTCACAGTTGTTTACTCCTGATGCGTTGGGATGTAGAAACCTTGCGTTTAGGTTTAAAAGATGATGCTCCCATTTTCTTTATCTTAACCAATACGCGATCGCTCACCCCAGAAGATGCAGCAAATGTCACCAGAGAAGTTTGTCATAACCTCAAAATCGCACTAGCAGCAGAAAACATCGAGGATTTTCTCGTAGTTAGTCGTTCTGACTCCACCTTACGCGGTCATTATCCCATAGAAACCGATGTCATTGCCGAAGAACTCGGACCTTTTGACGCTCATTTTCTCGTACCCGCATTTTTTGAAGGTGGGAGAATTACCTGTGACAGCATCCATTATCTAATTATTGATGGTGTACCCACCCCCGTACACGAAACAGAATTTGCTCGTGATTCTGTATTTAGTTACAATTACAGCTACTTACCTAAGTATGTAGAAGAAAAAACCAAAGGACGCATCAAAGAAGATACTGTCACCAGATTTTTACTTGATGATATCCGTAAAGGAAGCTTAGAAAGATTATTGCAACTGCATGATAATCAGTGTGGGGTAGTTGATGGGGAAACCCAAGCCGATCTTAACACCTTTGCTGTAGACATATTAACAGCCGCCAGTCAAGGTAAACGCTTTTTATTCCGTTCTGCTGCTAGTATATTAACAGCTTTAGCTGCTTTACCCCCCCAACCCATAGCTGCGGAAAATATGGCAGAATATGTGCGTGGTGGTAAACCGGGAGCAGTTATTGTTGGTTCTCATGTGAAAAAGACAACTCAACAGTTAGAATCACTGTTAACAGTTGCGGGAACGGTAGGGATAGAAGTTAATGTCGGAAAATTACTTGATGATGGAGTCAATGAATCTGCTAAACTGCTAACCGAGATTCTAGAACAAATCCGGGAAGTACATAACGCTGGAAAAACACCAGTAGTTTATACTAGCCGTCAGGAATTGACTTTTAAAGATGTCAAAACTAGATTAGACTTTGGGGCAAGAGTTTCGGCTTTACTAATGGATATTGTAAAGGGTTTACCAGCTGATATAGGATTTTTAATCAGCAAGGGGGGTATAACTTCTAATGATGTCTTGAGTACAGGTTTAAATTTAACTTCTGCTCGGTTATTAGGTCAAATTTTAGCCGGTTGTTCAATGGTAATTACACCATCTGATCATCCTCAGTTTTCTAATTTACCTGTGGTTTTATTTCCCGGTAATGTCGGTAATGCTGATGCCTTGGCTACAATTTATCAAAGATTGACTAATCAGTAATCAGGAGGCAGAAGGCAGGAGGCAGAAGGCAGGAGGCAGAAGGCAGAAGGTAAATATTTCTCCCCAATCACCAGTCACCAGTCACCAATCACCAATCACCAATTACCCATTAAGAATGAATTCTGATTCTAAGAAATCACCAAAAGATTTGGAAATGGAGTCAAATTCTGCATTTACCGATGCAGAATCAATCTCTATTAATGATGATAGAGAGGAAAAAAATGTCAACCCTGTTGATAAAGAGGGAGATACTAATGTAGATGTTAAAGATAGTGATTCTATCATTCCCAATGGAGAGCTAAATTCTGTTCTTGTCTATTTACAAGCTCATGCAGATGGGAAGATAGACTCTAATTCTGAAGAAAAATCTGAAGAGAAATCTGAAGATAAGAAAACAGAAACAAGCAATTTTGAATTGATTGATCTGAACAGCGATGAGTTAGTATCAACAGGAAAAAATAACAACAATAATATTCAAGTTCAGTTAAAAACCGAGGAGGGAAGACTATTATTAATTTTGCCAACAGAATCTCAAGTACCTGCTTCTGAGTTCAGTTGCTCCGAGATTTGGCAACAAATGAGACAGAGACTAAATGGTAGCGATCGCCTACGTATACCTAATACTATAGTACATTTGGTAGCGAAAGACCGCTTATTAGACTCAAGACAACTGCAAGAACTGGCACAAACTTTAAATGAACTGCAACTAGAATTAAAATCAGTCGCCACAAGTCGCAGACAAACCGCAATCGCCGCTTGTACATTAGGTTATTCTGTCGAACAAATCCAACTACAACCATCCTTCACCGCTGACGCTCAACCAGGTCCTAAACCTCTAGCAGATGCGCTCTATCTAGAAATGACAGTAAGATCAGGTGGAGAAATTCGCCATCCCGGCACTGTGATTATTTTGGGAGATATCAACCCTGGTGGTATTGTGGTTGCAGATGGTGATATTCTCATTTGGGGGCGTTTGCGGGGGGTAGCTCATGCCGGCGCTGGGGGAAATCGTGATTGTCTAATTATGGCTTTGCAAATGGAACCAACCCAACTGCGAATCGCCGATGCAGTAGCTAGAGCGCCTGAAAAATCACTAACACATTTTTTCCCAGAAGTGGCACATATCACACCCGAAGGCATCCGTATTGCCAAAGCTACTGATTTTTCTCGCAGTCAGTTAAGTAAAATTAATCAAAGTCTCTATGGCAGGAGTCAGGAGTCTTAGGGGCGAAGCATTCGGAAAGCAACCTTGGACAAAAATTGATAATTTATCGCCCGAATGCTGATACTTCCAGCACGCTTCGCGAACGCCCGTACAGGAGTCAGGAGTAAAACCTGATCATGCTGAAAGTTTCATCATATATTGATGTTATCAGCGCCCCGTCTACTGCTATAACTATTTCTAAATATTCTCTCAATATTTAGTATTATTTCCACCAACCCTAATCGAGCGCATTGCTGTTATGAGTCGTATTATTGTAATTACCTCCGGTAAAGGAGGAGTGGGTAAAACCACGGTTTCCGCAAATCTGGGTATGGCTTTAGCCAAAATCGGGCGACAAGTGGCCTTAGTTGATGCGGATTTTGGTCTGAGAAATTTAGATTTGTTGCTAGGACTAGAAAACCGCATTGTCTACACAGCGGTAGAAGTGTTAGCTAGAGAGTGTCGTTTAGATCAAGCTTTAGTCAAAGATAAACGACAACCGAATCTGGTACTACTACCAGCAGCCCAAAATCGTACCAAAGACGCGGTAACACCGGATCAAATGAAACTGCTAGTAAATGCACTAGCGCAAAAATACCAATATGTAGTCATAGATAGTCCCGCAGGGATTGAAATGGGGTTTAAAAATGCGATCGCCCCAGCTAAAGAAGCCCTCATTGTCACCACGCCGGAAATCTCCGCAGTCCGCGATGCTGACCGGGTAGTAGGATTATTAGAAGCACAAGGTGTGAAAAAGATTCATTTAATAATCAACCGGATTAGACCGGCAATGGTACGAGCAAATGATATGATGTCTGTACAGGATGTTCAGGAACTTCTCGCCATCCCCTTAATCGGGGTTGTCCCTGATGACGAGCGTGTGATCGTCTCTACTAACCGAGGTGAACCTTTGGTATTATCAGAAGCTCCTTCTTTGGCAGCCTCAGCCTTTGAAAACATTGCTCGTAGATTAGAAGGGGAAACTGTCGAATTTCTTGATCTTGACTCCCCCAACGACAACTTATTTTCCCGGTTACGCAAGTTGTTACGGACAAAGATTGTTTAATTTTTTTCAGTTACCGCCTTATAACCTAGCCAGCAATGATTCTTGAACTTTTAGAAAAACTTTTTGTTCGCACACCAAACACCAGTCGCACTGAAGTTAAACGTCGTCTGCAAGTAGTTATAGCCCACGACCGAGCAGACTTAGATGCCCAAACCTTGGAAAAAATGCGTCAGGAAATCCTAGCAATTGTCTGTCGCTATGTAGAAATTGAAACAGATGGTTTGGAGTTTTCTTTAGAAAGTAACCAACGCACAACTGCTTTAATCGCAAATTTACCTATTCGTCGTGTTAAGGAAAACACTCCTGAAGTAGAAGAAACAGAGACATCTATTGAGGTTTGATCTCAATACTTTTCGGTTAAGCCCAAAACAACAAAATAACGTAGGTTGGGTTGAACGAAGTGAAACCCAACAAACCCCTGTAAATGTTGGGTTTTGTTCCTCAACCCAACCTTGTATCTTAGAGGAGGGTGGGTTAGGAGTGTATTAAATTTGCACTGTAAGCTCTTGTCAGAATCAGGATTTTTCGTTTTTTTAGGTTCAAGACTTGACAAGTCGCAAAACTTGTTGTACAGTTATATTATGAGTAGAAATATGTAGAGTCAGATATAGTAAACTTTTAAATATTCAACATCGTTATTTTCACTCGCATTCAAAAAAACCCCACTACCAATTTATCAATCACATCCTGAAAATCCTTTAATCCTGGTTATCCTGATTCAGACAATATGCAAGCTTGGACACCCGATAAGCTGTTGTGCATTTAATTTGTATAAGTGGAACAGGCATCTTGCCTGTTAAACAAGAGTTCAGAATATTAGGATTATACAATTTAGCTGTGTAACAGCTTAATTTCTGGAGATGTCTAATGTTTGGTTGTCCGCTTTGTTTTCTGGTGTATCTGGTAGTAGCTATATTGAATATTGTTAATTTTAGTAACTTTAGCTAATTTTTCACTCATTGTATTTTCAAGGCGTTGCTGATTTTTGGGATGAAAAACAATTTTGCATATACTTAAAACCCTTGTAGAGACGTTCCATGGAACGTTTCTACACCCAAAAAACATCCCGCATTTATGCAATGCCAAAAATCTTTTTTTCCAGAAGATCAAGAGAACGCAGATAAACTGATAACTGATAACTGATAACTGATAACTAATTAAATCAATCCTGCTGATTCATAAAGTCTTTTAAACAAAGCTTTCATTTTAGTTCCATAATCTAAATCTGCAGACCATCTTCCTGATAGTTGATCTACAGAAGGAGCGACACCCCTAGTCACAAATCTAAAGCGAGGATCTACTTCTTGTTGTACCAAAGGTTCTAAACTAGCATAGGCTTTTAAATGTTGAATATGCGCTCTCACTCCTATTCTGGCACTAGGAAAAGATGCTGCTTCTGAACCACCACCTATTGCTCCTAAACCAGCAAAGTTATTTTGTTGAGGTCTAATATCTCCACCAAAGCGTAAAAAGCCAGTTTCTAAACACATTTGACAAAAGGCAAGATCATGATTTACGCCTTCAATGATCGCTTCTTCTCGATAAAGTTTAGGAATGTCAGGAAACTGCACTAGAGCGTTTTCATTGTTATTCCGCAAAAAGATTTGTAGCTGTACTTCTGTGGTATTTCCATGAGAAATAATTTGATCAATGTGTGCCGGACAAATTGTTAAAATGGAACGGAGTTTAAGAGTACGAGCTGCACTATCCCAACTAATAGAAATATTAAAATCTCGCAGTTCGATAGCTTGGATATAAACTACACGCCGATAGGTGACACGGTTAACATTAGAAGCCCTTGATAAATCAATCCGCAACCGATCTACTAAGTCAATAGGAATGTAGGAATTACCATTAATTAATACTCCTTGCTCTGGATAATTTTGCCCATTGATGTTAATATTAATTGGTGGATAATTCGGTTCTACAGGAGTTCCCGGATTTGGATCAACTGCTCGACTCCAAGCTATTAATCCGTCAACAATTCCTAATGCAAAATCACGGCGACGAGTTTGCAATAAATTGCGATCATCTGGACTGCTGAGAAACCCTACTTGCATGACTAAAGCCGGTAGAGTAGTGCGGCGACAAAACTGCAAACTACCTAAGCCACTGTCTGTATCTGGTCTGACTCCGCGATTAGGTAATTGAGGTACACGGCGCAACAATCCCATGAGTAACGTTTCTGCATTTTGCTTGCGTTGATTGTTGCTGGCAATGTGGTAAACACTAGCACCCCTAACAGTAGGACTACTAGCAGCATCAGCTTGAATTTCTACAGCCACATCAGTGGAACGAGCGCGAGAGTTAATCCAGGTGATAGTTTGGGCAGCACTTAAATCATCAGGCACAGCTAAAACTTCCACAGTACGCGCCCGCAGTTCTGTTACAATTAAATCCCGTAACAGAATCATTTCCTTAGCTTCAGTTGTACCACCTGCGATCGCACCAGGATCAATACCGCCAGCTTCCCTACCTCCATGCGCGGCCGAAATAAAAATACGTCCCATCTTTAATGATTCCCATTGTTAAGCTCCAGCATGAAGCAATTTTAACGATTATTTTGGGTTTGGGATCAAGAATTATAATAAGGCAGGAGTCAGGAGTCAGGAGTCAGGAGTCAGGAGTTTTGATTTTTCCCCAATCACCAATCACCAATCACCCAAAAATGCAAATCCCCCGTTTACATCCAGATACAATAGAAGAAGTTAAACACCGGGCTGATATTGTTGATGTTGTCTCAGATTATGTAGTTTTACGTAGACGAGGCAAAGATTTTGTCGGGTTATGTCCTTTCCATGACGAGAAAACCCCTAGTTTTACAGTGAGTCCAAGCAAGCAAATGTATTATTGTTTTGGTTGTCAAGCTGCGGGTAATGCCATTAAGTTTGTCATGGATTTGAATAAACGGCATTTTACAGAAGTCGTTTTAGATTTAGCAAAACGTTATCAAGTTCCTGTCAAAACCTTAGCACCTGAACAAAGACAAGAATTACAACGTCAGATATCTTTACGTGAGCAATTATATGAAATTTTAGCATCTACAGCCCAATTTTATCAACACGCTTTAAGGCAAAATTTGGGTCAAAAAGCGATGCAATATTTACAGGAAAAGCGACTATTCAAAATAGAAACAATTCAACAATTTGGTTTAGGTTATGCTCCCCCTGGTTGGGAAACTTTATATCGTTATTTGGTGGATAATAAAAATTATCCTGTGCAGTTGGTAGAAAAAGCCGGTTTAATTAAACCCAGAAAAGAAGGGGGAAGTTATTATGATGTATTCCGAGATAGGTTAATGATTCCTATCCGCGATATTCAAGGAAGAGTAATTGCTTTTGGAGGCAGAACTTTAACAGAAGAACAACCAAAATATTTAAATTCTCCAGAAACAGAATTATTTAGTAAAGGTAAAACTTTATTTGCTTTAGATCAAGCTAAAGATGGTATTTCTAAATCAGATCAAGGGGTAGTAGTAGAGGGATATTTTGATGCGATCGCTCTTCATGCAGCAGGAATTAATAACGTCGTTGCATCCCTGGGTACAGCATTAAGTATAGAACAAGTGCGACTATTATTGCGTTACTCAGATTCCAAACAATTAATACTTAATTTTGATGCAGATAAAGCTGGAATTAATGCCGCAGAAAGAGCAATTGGTGAAATTGCCACATTAGCATATAAAGGCGAAGTACAGTTAAAAATTCTCAACATTCCCGACGGGAAAGATGCGGATGAATATTTGCATAGTCATACAGCAACAGAATATCAGCAACTATTAGCAAATGCCCCACTGTGGTTAAATTGGCAAATTGAGGAAATTATTAAAGATAGAGATTTAAAACAAGCCGCCAATTTTCAAATCGTTACAAAAGAAATGGTTAAACTCTTACAGAAAATCGTTAATAGTGATACACTTAATTATTATATTTCCTACTGTGCAGAAATACTCAGCTTAGGTGACGCTAGATTAATACCCCTAAGAGTTGAGAACCTACTAACTCAAATTGCACCTGCTAATGTGCAAACTCCACCACTGCGACCACGCAAACCGGAGTCAAAAACGCCAAAGCTATCTCTAGTAACCACTGAACGGAGTTTATTAGAACAAGCAGAGGCGTTATTATTGCGGATATTTTTACATTGTCCTGAACAAAGAAAGGTAGTATTTGCAGAATTAGAAGAGAGAAATTTAGAATTTAGTCTTTCTCATCATCGCTTTTTGTGGCAACAAAGTTTAGAATTTCCATTAGAAGAAGTAGACTTAATTTCTAACTTACAAAATCGGTATTTAGAATTAGAAGAAGATTTAAAAATAGTATCTCATGTATTTCATTTAAACGAGAAAAACAAAACAGAAATATTAAGAACTCCCCAAGTTGTACAAGCAACCTTAGCTTGTATGGAACGAGTGTTAAGAGAAAAACG
The DNA here is from genome assembly GCF_014299995.1 of Sphaerospermopsis sp. LEGE 00249. Taxonomy (NCBI): domain Bacteria; kingdom Bacillati; phylum Cyanobacteriota; class Cyanophyceae; order Nostocales; family Aphanizomenonaceae; genus Sphaerospermopsis; species Sphaerospermopsis sp. LEGE 00249. Next base: position 56,353 of record NZ_JACJUZ010000005.1, read on the forward strand.
TTATCGTCATTTTATGGAACTGTGGAAGAAAATTGATCCACAAGCAGAACCAGATAAATATAAATCTTATGCAGATGCTATATATGCTGATAAAATGCGGATACAAGAATTAGATAAACAAAGACAATTTCCCATTTCCGAATTATTTTAATCCTGTAAATCTTGAAATAGTGAAATTATCATTGAGACAAATAAACCTATGAAACTACAAACAACTATCCAAGAAATCAAAACTGTTAAAGCCTACTATACCCCAGAAGAATATTTAGAACTAGAAGAAAAATCAGAGTATAAAAATGAATATAGAGATGGGGAAATTATACCAATGACAGGCAGAACAACAAATCATAATAAACTAGCATTAAATTTAGCTACTAGCCTGAATTTAGCATTAAATGATTTAGACTATGAAATTTATATTGGAGATGTAAAACTGTGGATACAACGTTATCGAGAATTTACCTATCCTGATGTCATGGTCATAGAAGGTGAACCTATTTATTATAGTACAAACACCACAATTGTCACCAATCCTTTATTAATTGCCGAAGTCTTATCTCAATCTACAAAAGACTATGATCGGGGTGATAAATTTCTTTATTATCGTTCAATTCCCGAATTTAAAGAATATATTTTGATTGATCAACATAAACATTATGTAATGCAATATGTCAAGAATAATGAAAATCAATGGCTTTTGACAGAGTATGAAACAGAAGATGCTATTTTAAAACTTGCATCAATTAACCTTCAATTATCTTTAAAACAACTGTATAAAAAAATTAACTTTTTGGAACAAATAGAGTAAAATTTTCAATTGAAAATTGACAATTGTTTCATTAAATGCTTCCGCCGTGAGCGTCAGCCGATAGCGTAGCGTGGCGTTAGCCATACGGTTTAAAACCTCTCCTTTCAACGGGAAAAATAAAAAATAAGCTTTTTCAATCCTCTCCCTTCAATGGAGGGGTAATTGTCAATTGTTCATTGTCAATTATCAATTATTGAATATTCACCTATAACCTGAGCTTTGGTAAAATAGATTTAGATAACATTCCATGAACCCCTTTTTGTGGACTATTAACCACTTGAGTAATATGAAAATTTACTGCTAAACTGCATAATACATAAGCATCTTCTGGTGATAAATTGGCAAAACTTTCTAGAAAATAAATCATATTTTTTAACGCCAATTCCAAAGCATCATCTAAAGTTTCTGCAAAACCCATTGTGATAAAATCTGTAGGCGTTTCTGCTATGGGTGTTGTTAGTTGTAAATATTTCCGCAATACTAATTTAATTCTACCATTCATAGAGGTTTCAATAGCAGTTACATTTACCTCACCATCTCCTTGTGCAGAATGTCCATCACCAATAGAAAATAATGCACCAGGAACATATATAGGTAAAAATAATTTTGCACCTGCTTGTAATTGACGGTTATCAATATTTCCTCCATAAGCACCTGGAGGTATAGAATTACGGTTATTTTCTGGGGTAGCAACTCCTAAAATGCCAAAAAAAGGTGTGAGAGGAATTTTGATATTTGAACCGGGTGGAAATTCGGCAAAATTATTTTTTAAATCGAGGGGAATAAATCTTAATGCAGCTTCTGTAAACTGCTGTGGTAATGCTCCCCAACCTGCACGAATAGCGTTAAAACCAACAGGTAAACGCGGTGAAATTGACTTTAATTGTACTTCTAAAATATCCCCTGGTTGTGCATTATTGATGTAAATTGGTCCGGTGAGTAAATGGGGTCCTGGTGCTATTTTTTGTTCTGGTGGTAAATTTTCACAGATATCAATAAATTCTGGTGTGAGAAATTCTGAAGGAGCTTTGTCGTAAACGTAATAACCTGTATAAGTTTCGATGTCTATTGTGTCATGGGAATCAACAAATAATGCTGGTTTTAAGAGGTGAGAAAAGCCACCTAAATGTACAGTTTCTTTCGTAGCTTTTAAAATGTGGTGAGTCATTTTTGCAGATGCTTATGGCTGAATAAACAATTATCAATTATCAATTGTCAATTGTCAATTGTCAATTGATAACAGGTTATTTTGAATTTTCAGAATTAGTTCAGTGTTTTTCCCAGCAACCTAATATAATTGCGGATATCATGATCTTTAACTCGTGCTGAAATGAAGTTGTAACTAAACCAAGGTCCTAGTCGTAATTGTTGACCTACATGACTATATCTTCCTTGCCACCACCTGGGTAATGCAGGTACTATATCCATGCCATAAATAAAGCGATAAGTGTTAGGAACTCTCCGATTATAAGATTGACAAAATTTCTTATTGCCTACTTTGGGCGAGCCAAATGTATAGACTTCTAAAGAAGATAATTGAGGGTGAAAATTATATTGAATATCTACACCACATAAGGTTGCTAATGCTCCTCCTAAACTATGGCCTGTGACAATGATATTAGCAGTTTGATTATCTTTGATATATTGATGAATCTGATCTCTAACGGAAAGGTAAGCATTGCTAAAACCAGAATGCATGAGTGGTCCAGGGTTGTTGCCTTTTTTATATGGGTAAATTTGCTCGGTTTTGGCAACAATTTGTTGTTGAATTATTTTCTCATCAAATTCTTTATTTTTCTTCTGTAGATCAATGTCTTTACCTATCTTGCCAGTATCGAAGTTATATCGCCAGTCCATTCTTGATTCAGTACCACGAAAAACTATAGTTACTGCTGAGGAATCTGCTAAAATCGCCAATTGAGTATCGGTGGTTTTGTCGCTAATCAGAATTGGTTTTTCAGTCCAGCTGCTAAAGGCTATTTTAGAGAAGTCTTGATAAATTTCTTGACAGCACACTGCCATTTTCACTGCTTTGGAATAATTCACTGTCATCACTAAGTCCTCATCAAAAATTTTGAGTAATATTTTGACCAATATTCAGATGTTCTAGAACACCAATTCATTAATCGTAACGGCGTTCGCGTAGCGTGCTGGAGGCATAGCATTCGGACAGAATATGAACTGGTTTCAGCGATAGGTTATCACCCGAATGCTTCGCCCCTACAAGGTAAAAACAGATTACCTAGCATTACTGAATCGACGTTCTAGGAAACATCTATGTATTATTGGTGATTTGACGGATATCATAGCATTGTTTATTTACAAACGACTAGAGTGCAGCAAAATATAAAAAAATATAAATTTATATTACAAAAATACCTATCATACTCAGATCCCCGACTTTTTTAAGAAGTTGGGGATCTAGGGGATCTAAAAGTAAAAAAAATATAAAATTTCCAAATTTAGCAGATTTGTGTGGTAATGAATTGAATCACATCCGCTAAACCGATTTTGGTTTTTAAGTTAGTGAAAATAAAGGGTTTATCTCCACGCATTTTTTTTGCATCTCTTTCCATGACGTTTAAATCTGCTCCAACGAATGGTGCAAGATCAATTTTATTAATGACTAATAAATCTGATTTAGTGATACCTGGACCACCTTTGCGGGGAATTTTATCCCCAGCAGCAACATCTATGACATATATTGTTAAATCAACTAATTCGGGACTAAAGGTAGCGGCTAAATTATCACCACCACTTTCTAAAAAAACTAAATCTAAATCTATAAATTTTTCTTCTAGTTGTTCAATTGCAGCTAAATTCATGGAAGCATCTTCACGAATAGCAGTATGGGGACAACCTCCTGTTTCTACTCCTAAAATGCGATCGCTCTCCAATGCTTGAGAACGTACTAAAAATTGTGCATCTTCTTGAGTATAAATATCATTGGTAACAACCGCTAATTTATATTTTTCTCGCAGTGCTTTACACAAAGCATCTACTAAAGCTGTTTTTCCAGAACCTACGGGTCCTGCTACTCCTACTCGAAAAGCATTCATAAGTAATTGGTAATTGGTGATTGGTGATTGGTGATTGGTAATTAGTAAAATTATTACCTATCTTCTCTTACTGTTCCCTGTTCCCTAGCTTCTAAATAATCTAGTATATTGGGTTTCATGCTGCATACTAGCTAAAGATAAACCCCAACTACAACAAATTAGATTATCATCTTCTAAGGTGAGAATTTCTGACATTGTAATATTTAATAATGTTTGCAACTCTAATAATAATTCTTGTCCAGCAGTTTGACCAAGGGGAATGAGTTTGACTCCAGCAGTAATTAAATTATTTGCCCAACTATGCAGATATGCTAATAATGCCGCATCAGTGTTAATTTGCCAATGAGCGCAAGCAATACCAAAGGCGATCGCATAATTGCAAGGATAACCCACAGCGGTAGCTAATGGTAAAGTTTCTGGTGCAAGTTTACTTAATAATTGGATGAGCGATCGCCCCATTTGCCAACTACCAGCGCGTAATTCTTCTGTATCTCTCACCGCAGATAACCACAAATTCCATCGTTTTAAATCTGCTAAATTTCCCATTTTTGCAGCTTCTAAACCTCTAATCATCACAGCGCCATCTATGCGAATTGACCCATAATTCAACTCAGCTTCTAACCAATTTTTTAAGCTATTACTATTCTTAATAGTACCATTTTCTACCAACATTTCCAAACCTTCAGAATAGCTATAAGCTCCCACAGGTAAAGCCGGACTAGCTAACTGTAAAATAGATAAAAAATGACTATGAGTGAGAGTGATGGTGTACATAAGCTCCTCCATAAGCGCCTAATTCTGGTTGAAAAGTTACAACTTCTTCCTTAATTTCTAAACCCAACTTTTCCAACATTGTGCGTAAAACTGAATCAGGAGATAAGCGTAAATAATTAGGAGTAATTTCCACAGGTACATGACGATTACCCAAATGATAAGCTGCTCTTAATAAGAGTAAAGGTGTGTGTGCAACCACAGTTAAAACAGGTTCAGGTTTAGCAATAATTCTGATGAAATTGTTTTGAGTTTCATCTGTGAGAATATCATCATTATGTAAAACTGTACCTCTCGGTAAACGCAAAAAAACCTCCTTCCCATCTGCTAATGTAAATTTGTGACGGCTACGGGTGCGTTCTTCAGCGGTAAGTGGAAGAATGAAATGAACGTCAGTATTAAAATCGGGAGGTTGAATTTGACTTAAAATCAACATCATTGAGGAAGTAAGTTTAAGTTATAGATATCTTTGTGAATTTTACGCCCTAATGGTGCAACAAAACAAAAAAAATACAGCAGGAGTCGTAGGGGCGAAGCATTGGGAAAATAGCCTGTTCATAAAACTGATAATTGGTTGCCCGAATGCTTCGCCCTTACAGGAAAATAGCGTTAGAGAAAAATTAATAGCTGTTCGCTTGAACGCTTCCCCCTGACAGGAGTCATGAGTACAACTCTCTCTGTCTAGGTTTTAAATTAGATTCTGTACCTGATTGATATGCAATCTAGTGTAACAGAAAAAAATCCCTGACATCTCACAGAAGTCAGGGATCTATATATGTATATCCTGTACCTTTTATATTTAATTTTCATCCCTAGCATGAATTTGAGCCGGGGGACTCGTCGCTTCAACTGCTGTAAATGGTTGCAGAATTCTATAAGAATGAATTGCACCTTTTGGTACAACCCAAGAACTACCTTTTTCTAGTAAAATTGTCTGACCAAAAATATCTAATTCTGCTTGTCCATCAATTACATAACCAACAGTTTCATATTCCCGTTGAGTTGGTACTTTTTCCTCACCTGGTTCTTCATTTTCCCATAGTCGCATTGAAACAGTTTTCCCCGATGCTAGATACTTTTGACCAAGTTTACCTGTGGGAGAATAGGCAGAATCTACTTTTTTAACACTTGTGTCACTCATATAATTTATGATCCTTATTAACAAGTTATTTGCGGAATTTTTGGCTTTTTTCTCCTTAAAAATGGAGGTTTTGAACCTTGAATGAAACAGTTATCAATTATCAATTGTCAATTGTCAATTGATAATTTCCCATTACAAAAACTGCCTCCTGCCTTCGTTATCTCTTGTCTCTCAACATTCTTTCTGGTGGTATATTCTCTTGATAATAACCTGGTTTATCACCAGTAATTGGCTCTAAACTTTTGTCAATATTTGTGCGTACATCTTCTAAAAACTGTCTGGTAGATTCAGGAATAGGTTCATCAAGATTGAGTTTTTCTCTAATATTATCAGCAGTTTCTTGAAGTTGTCTTTGAGTATTTTCTAGCGACTGCTCATTTCTGATTGCTTCTTGATCAGGAGTACCTTTATAATAAGTACCTTCTGGAGTTGTCACGGTATCAGCTTGTGCTAATAGCATAGCATTACTAGAGCTAAAAGCTTGGAAGCCAAAAAAGGCAAATACTACAAAAGAAATTACTAGCAGACGTAAAATTAGACGTTGAAAACTCTTAAAAAGACGATTCATAATTATCCTTGCTAATAGGGTTTTCCTGAATAATAAATGCTTACACCACAGCAGCACTAGAAGTAGGTTTAGGAGGCTTAATACCAGCAGCAATTCGTGAACGATATAGTTCAACTAATCGCTGTTCATATTTACCTAAATCATTATGAATTTCTTTAAAAATTGCCGTTGCTACTGGGTCAGTATACATTGCCGACAAATGGCTAACATCACCAATACCTGTTTGTACATCACCCAATGCACAACGAATTTGATAGATATCATCACTACCAGTCAATGCAGATTTTACCTTAGCATATTGATTAGCAACATTAGCGCCAAAAGATGGTTTTTCATGTAATCTATGCAGATAAGTTTCCAGTTTTTGAATGTGACGTTGCTTATTAATTATCATTTCTTGAAACAGGTTTTTTACCTCCTGTTCAGATTCTTTTTCTAGATACTTTTCTAGAGCTTCTAAAGAATAACGTTCTCCACCTAAAGCAATATTTAAACCTTTAACAATTTCATTCTTGGTTGAACCACCCCAAGCATCAGCTAATTTCCACCATTCTGCACTTGTGTCTTTTTCATCAGGCAAATTAGCATCTTTACCACCATAACCTAAACGTTTTAAAAGTGCCGTTGTAAAAATTGCCAAGTCTCCAGGTTCACGAGATGTAATCAAATTACCATCCACAACTACAGGCTCATCTATATAATTTGCTCCTGCATTACTGATATCTTTACGAATAGCAGTAAACCCAGTTACTTGTTTACCTTTGAGTAAATCACCTTCAATTAAAACCTGTGGTCCATGACATATTGCGGCTATTAATTTGCCTTGCTTCATGGCTTCCCGCACAAAGCAAACTGTGTGACAATTACGCCGCATTTTATCAGGAGCCATACCCCCAGGAATAACCACTGCTGCAAATTCATCAACTATAGCTTCTGTTGTTGTTCCATCAGCTTGTACGCTCAGTTTTCCCCTTTTACCCTTATATTTTTCATTCATCCTTGAACCCAAAACTACTACATCCATTCCCGCTTGTTTGAGTGCGTGACAAGGAATTATAAATTCTAAATCTTCTACTGCTTGTTCAACGAGAATAGCAACTTTTTTCTGACTAGAATGATGATTATTGTTGATCATTGGTTTTCTTTCCCTGGCTAATTATCAAATAAATTGATTTTTTAAACTTATTCAGTTTCAGTGATTTGAGCCAGCCATCTCGAACTGTAATTGATTGTTATAGAAACAATCGGGTCTAAAACCGGACTTCGTTCAAATTTTTTGGAGCAGTGTCTAAATCCCTGTAAAATAGACCTCCTGCCTTCGTTATGCTGGCATTTCACTTGTTGATGAAGTGGCAAATAATTCCTCATAATCATGGGTAAAATAAGCATGAAATTTCTTGAATTTCTCTGGAGTTACCGCATTTTGTAAAACCGCAAAAACTGCCCGCACGTGCATTGCTGCTGTAGTTGGTTCTATATTTTCTTTCTGACTAGCACGCTCAATAAACTCTTGCAGATGAAAAGATTGACTAGCTTCTGTTTCTCTGCCACGTAAATATTTACCTAATTCTGGTGGTATTTGTGCAGCTAATTCTTGTGCTTCATCTTTAGGAATCAGTTCTCTCACTGTTTCTAATGTCGCACGAGTAGCAACTTCTGCTTCTTCACGGGAATTTGATTGAGCTAGACTTTGTACATGGGTAATAAACTCTGTATATTCCATTTTTTAATCTCCTCTATTTATTAAATCTGAAAATCTGAAAATAATTTCTTACCAATTACCTTACTAAACTAATTGCTAGTTATAATTGCTAATGATTTACCACCTACTAGATTAATACTTCATAGATTGCTTCACTTCTTTCTCAAGGGATATATTTTTTATAACTAAAGTTATAAATCTTTAGTTAGATAAATATATTTGGCGAAAAGTTATAATAAAAAAGTTATAATAAAAACGTTAAGAATTCAGCCCTCAGCCATCAGCCATGTAGCTAAAATATTGAAATACAAAGAGTGAAAATAAACAGATGCAGATAAGGTTCATGAAATTACAATTTCTAAATCTTTGTTATTGCAGCAAGTAGCTATTATCATGACAAAAAAACGAAAAAAACAGGAAAATAAAACTGATGATTTGCCACAGGGAATTACTGAATCCTATGGTACAGGCGTAAAAAACTTACCGGGATATAATATTGGTGAGCGATCGCTGTGGGAAAATAGACAAGAGTATACAGAAAACAGTCCTGAATTTCCTGCTGAATACCCTATTGCGGGTGATGAAGTTGATAGTTATTGGCAAGATACGGTAGGAGATGAAGCTGTGGGTGGTACTGTTGCTACTCCTGAGAAAAATGTAACGGAGGAATTAGAAACAGCAGTAGGTTTAGAAATGAAGGATTATGCTTTTCTTCGCACCAACGATATTTTAAAACATCGTGATGATGCACGTTGGGAACTAGATCCGAAATCTTCTGAAGATTATGAACAACGACGAGATGAAAATAATTCATAATCATTTAGGAGTCAGAGGAGAATTGAAAAAACGGAATTTTTGCCTTTTTCCCCTAGAAAGGGAAGGTTTTAAACTTTTAATAAAAAATTATCAATTGTCAATTTTCAATTGATAAACAGATAAACACAGAGTAAACACTATGCTTGTTACTCTGTGTTTTTTATTTTGGTGATTGGCGCAGCTGCACCCATCGTCACGCCCTTTGCTTCTTGTCTGCTAATTTAAAGCGATTTAAATTAGTCCTCATCTGTCCTGAGACTGGTTTAAATTTAGGGTTTTTTGATTAGGATTCTGTCTTTTTATAGTGTTTACAGTCAGTGATTATTTTTTCATACAAATGCCAACATTTGTAGTCACATTTCAAGTTTTATATATCGAATTTTACCATGTAGATTTAATGACCCCTACCTCATAAATTACCAGGTTTTAAAGGGAGACCTTTATTGATTTCCCCCCTGAATAAGGAATGTTTACCTCATCTCAGAAAGAGTAAAGAGTAAAGGTGTTATTACTCCTTACCCTTTCACCCTTATTTGTTACCCAAAAGTTTGAGGTTAAATTTAATTCAACTAATTCAAAGACTGATTAGATGAAATATAATCCTGTTGACAATATTCCTGAGTTGGGGTTACAGAAACCACTTCCACCTCTACAGGTTTTTCTGGTGTGGGGTTAATAATAAATTCACTAGGACCTACATGGGGTTTTTGTGGATTTCCCCAATCATAGGTATAACCTAAACCAGACCAAGGATAATATTCTTTTTTCGCATTGCTGAAAGAATTGGTGTATATTGTCTTAATTACAGGACTACTATCTGGTACTGGTAAAGGTAAAACATTACAACTAGCATCGTCAATTTCTGGATCAATACATGGTCTGATTAAATCTTCTGCTTTTACCCACATTTCCACAAAATGGGTTTTGCTAGAATATTTGTTTAAAATCAATCCCAAATATTGCTGTAACCTTAGTGAAAGTTCAATTTTATCAGGAATATTGGCATCTATGGCTTGATATTGCTGGCAAAATTCTTTAACTTGTGGTACTGCTGTAAACCATGTTTGATAAGCCAGTTGTTTTTTTGCACCTATTGGCCAATCTACACTGGGGTTACTCACATATCTCCAAGTTGACATTAAATATTCAATTTTGCCATTATTTTCTCTCCATTTAATTCTAGGATTACTGGGAGATAATGCCCACAGATCACTCACTACTTCATCTGCTAACGGCTGTTTTGCATCTTCAACAGCATCTGCTAATGTCTTGCTCAAAACATTATAAGTTTCTGGTTGATATTGCAATAGATACTCATAAACATTGACAGGTAATTCTGCTTGGGCTAATTGTGCATTTAGTATTTGTGTACTATTTGCAGCTAAAGCCCGCTGTGACCATCCGAATAATAAGAAAACACAACATAATAAGCCTAGCAAAAATTGTTGTTGCCAATTCTTCATGGTAAATAACCTAGTAGTGTTTATTGCTGTTGGAAAGTAATACTAGGTCAGATTTTATAATTATTTTTTACGAAATAACCAACGGTGTTTATTTTTTTTAACTAAAGATTTATGTATAAGTAGGTAGGCGTTGAAATTTATCGTTGTGGCAAGGCAGGAGGCAGAAGGCAGGAGCGATGAGGTTTTTAGGCATTTTACATTTTGTTAGATAACTTTTTTTCATGCCTACTTACTTAAATAAAACCGAAAATTTACGATTTTCTCACAAATTTCAATTCCCCTTTGAATTGAGCAAAATGGTTATTTTCAAATTTGTTCTAAAAACAAAGTGTTTTATCTTCTTAGTATATCTACTAGATAAAAGCTGAAAATTGAAATTGGATTATACGAATTTTTACTGAAACTATTTAATCTAAGTCTAACCATATAGTTGTATTTTACACATTTATCTCAAAAATTTACTCAAGTAATTTCCCTAGATGTGTTGTGAGAATTGATACGTGGATTAAAACGTCGAATCAAAAGAACAAATGAAGAGGTTTAAAAGCTGCTGAAGATTCCTATATAATGACTGGTAAACCTTTCTGCTTTCACGTCTAGGATTGTTTCACCATGCAAGTAGTTTTTAACTCTAATTTGAATTATCAAATTTTCAGCCTCTATCCTCAACAGGATCAATGGGGCTAAACAATTGATTAACGAACAGGGTATACTGTCAAGGAATAATAGTTATAACGGAAACTTAACATAATAAATTTTCTAGACCAATTCAACCTTCGTCAACACTAAATCATAGTATATTAAATAAAGTTATGTCAGCGCAAAACCCCAATGCTGAAGAGACAATAGATTTGAATTTTGGTGTTAACCACCAAGGAACATATCAGGTACAAACACACTCTTCACCTGTAGTTAGTCTGGCTCCCAAAAAAGGAACGATTTCCCAGTTTCTTGCTCCCTTAACTCAGGATACTTTTAAACAAGTAGTTCAGGAAGTTGAGCATAAATTGAAAATTGTTAACGAAACCTTATCCATGTTGGATTATAAAGGTTTTGAAACAATCCTTCCAGAAATGCTGCATTCAATTACCTTGAAAACAGGGGAATTACTAGGAGCAGATCGGACAACGATATTTTTATTAGATGAAGAAAAACAACAACTCTGGTCTATCTTAGCAGAAGGGGAAGGAAAGCGACCATTAGAAATTAGAATTCCAGCGGATAAAGGTATTGCCGGGGAAGTGGCAACTTTTAAGCGAGTCATCAATATTCCCTATGATTTTTATAACGATGTGCGGTCAAAATTTGCTCAAGAACAAGACAAGAGCAATGGCTACCGCACTTACACAATGTTAGCTTTACCGCTATTAAATGAAAATGGAGAATTAGTAGCGGTAGTGCAGTTATTAAATAAATTAAAATACCTACACAATCCCGATGATCCTCTGAAAGAACGCATTGATAAAAAGGGTTTTACCAGTGCAGATGAAAAATTATTTCAAGATTTTGCGCCGTCAATTCGCCTGATTTTAGAGTCGTCTCGCTCTTTTTATATTGCTACTCAAAAACAAAGAGCCGCAGCAGCTTTGATGAAGGCAATTAAGTCTTTAAGTCACAGTAGTTTAGATTTAAAAGATACCCTCAAACGGGTAATGGATGAGGCTAAAGAATTGATGAATGCTGATCGCAGTACCCTGTGGTTGATAGATGGCGATCACCAGGAATTATGGACAACAATTACTCAAGATAACGGTACAACTAAAGAATTACGAGTACCCATAGGTAAAGGCTTTGCTGGGATCGTTGCTGCATCTGGAAAAACCTTAAATATTCCCTTTGATTTATATAAACATCCAGATTCACAAACTGCCCAAAAAATAGATCAAGAAAATGGCTATCGCACTTGTAGTCTGTTGTGTATGCCAGTATTTAACAGTGATCAAAAATTAATTGGTGTTACTCAATTAGTAAATAAAAAGAAAGCAGGAGATTTTGCACCTTATAATCCCTCCCTTTGGCCTCAACCTCCTGAATGCTTCCAAGCTAGTTTTGACGGCAATGATGAAGTATTCATGGAAGCTTTTAATATTCAAGCAGGTGTAGCATTGCAAAATGCCCAATTGTTTGCCAAAGTCAAACAGCAAGAAAAAATGCAGGGGGATATTTTGCGGAGTCTTTCTAATGGTGTAATTTCCTCGGATAAGTCTGGATATATTATCACTGCTAATGAAAGTGCTAAACGTTTACTAGGTTATTCTACAGAGGCGCGTTTAGAGGGGAAATTAGTTAGTGATGTTGTCAATATTAAAGACGGAGATTTTAGCCAATGGTTTGCAGATGCTTTAGCTGCAAATGATGTCAAAGATACCCAGCAGTATTATCCAGATCGTACACTTCTAACTACTACCCAAGAACAGCACAGCATTAATTTATCACTCAACACTATTGCTGATGCGAATGACGAAAATAAAGTGTGTGGCGCACTGGTGGTAATGGATGATATCAGCGATGAAAAGCGTCTGAAAAGCACCATGTACCGTTACATGACTCAGGAGTTGGCAGAAGAATTACTCAAATTAGATGATGCTAAATTAGGAGGCGATCGCAAAGAAGTTACTATCTTATTCTCGGATATTCGTGGCTACACCACCCTCACAGAAAATATGCAAGCTGAGGAAGTGGTAAGTATGCTTAATGAATATTTTGAATCAATGGTAGAAGCTGTATTTAGACATAAAGGCACTCTCGATAAATATATCGGTGATGCCATTATGGCTGTATTTGGTTCTCCCTTACCTTTAGAAAAACACGCCCGTATGGCAGTCGAAACTTCTCTAGAAATGCGCTATCGTTTGCAGGAATTAAATCACCGTCGAGAAGCCTTAAATCAATCCAAAATCAAAATCGGCATCGGCATTAATTCTGATACTGTAATTAGTGGTAATATCGGTTCTAGTAAGCGGATGGAATTTACCGCTATTGGTGATGGTGTCAATCTTGGTTCTCGATTAGAAAGTATTAGCAAACAATATGGTTGCGATATTATCATCAGCGACAATACCTTTAACTTCTGTCATGATGATATTTGGGCAAGGGAACTAGATTTAATTCGTGTTAAAGGCAGAAATGAGCCTGTATCTATTTATGAGTTGATCGGAATGCGTTCTGATTCTATTAACAGTGCCAAACAAGAACTAATTGAACATTATCAGAAAGGAAGAGAGTATTATCTGCAACGTCAGTTTTCACTGGCTCAAATGGAATTTGTCAAAGCTTTAACTGCTGATAATAATGATAAAGCCTCAATGTTATATCTGAGTCGTTGTCAACATTGGTTACAAACACCTCCCACAGATACAACTTGGGATGCTGGTGTTTGGACTTTTCATGAAAAATAAAAGTCAGCCATCAGCTATTCAGGAGAAAGAATTAGTTTTTCTCCCTATCTCGCCAGTCCCCAGTTCCCAGTCAGTAGAAGGAAATAATACTGTCTACTATCTTAAAGCTGATATAGTGATCGGATTTGATTCATGAATTTTTCGTAGAGGCAGGGAATAGGGAACAGGGAACAGGGAACGGGAAAGAAGGCTGTCAGTATTTATGGTGAGCGAAGCCGAACCATGTACGGAGTTCTGTTCAAAAATCAAATATTAGTCCTATAGCTGAATACTTACGATTTATCTTATCTTCACCAGATTTAGCACAAGTTTTTGTTTTTTAATTCTTCTTATTATTTGGTAATAAAACTTAAAAAAACAACAAAAATTAATTCAAAAAACATTATAAAAATGTTGCATATAGTCTTGTTTGTAACAGTTAATTTATATTTGTTGTCAAAGTGGTTTTCTTAGTTAGAAACTAGAAATAGATTTAACAAAGCAATTATTGTTATGAACACTATTTCTAACCTGCAATTAAAACGCTCAACTTGGCAAACCGCCACTCTGTTGACTTTGGGCTTTTGGCTCAGTTCTAGTCTAGTATTAGATTGGGTAATTATGCCTAGCCTTTACATTACTGGCATGATGAAGGAAGCGAATTTTACCACTGCTGGATATGCAATTTTTTGGAATTTTAACCGCTTAGAATTACTAGCTGCTGCTGTTGTCTTGACATCTATGCTGGTTATTTGCAAGACTAAATCTAATTGGTGTTTAGGAAGTATATTTTTATCTTGCTTGCTGTTAACAATAGCTTTGCTGGATACCTATTTTCTAACTCCGCAAATGTGCGCTTTGGGTAGTGATTTAAGTCTATTTGCTAGTGCAGGTGGTGTTCCCTACAGTATGAATTTACTGCATGGTAGTTACTTTATGCTGGAAGTTTTGAAAGTATTAGCGTCTGGGGTGCTGTTAAATCGTTGTTGGAAAGAAGCTTAGAGGTTGTTTGAAAAGTCTCTCATGGGGTATCAAATATTTTTACCGGGATCTAGTCTAAGTGGACTCGTTGAATCAAAAATCTGCGCTCCTTTAGGACCTTTGGGTTAAATTTACTCATTAGCATCTCCATAAGCGTAGCCTAAAACTGTTGGGGACAATTCATGAATTGTCCCTAAATTCATTTCACCAGATGTCAATTGATAATTTTCCTGACTAATTCTAACCATTAGACTTGTCCAGAAAAGAAATTAGGGTTTGCTGAAAAAATGCAAAACGCAGATAAATCAAAAGTTTGAGGCTGATAAATAGGAAAAAAGTGCAAGGGTTTTGAAGGGTATACGTGAAAAAGTGTGCATTTTTTGGTATTTCGAGAGATGGAAAAGGAATTTTCAAACTTCCTCCTGACTCCTGACTCCTGACTCCTATCCCCTCATGGAAAGACTTTCTCAGCAAGTCCAAATTATGGAGCCTATAATATTAGCATTTTTTTCCTGTACTTTGGTCTCTTGAATTTTCTAATTCCTAACTTTTCATCCCCTTAAACCGTTCTTTTGCCCCTTCAAAAGCCTCTTGCATGACATTTTGAATTTTTTGAGGATCTGGCTTTTTTCCACCCATTAAATCCCCAAAATACACACAAGCAGCTTCACCTAAAGACCATGTATAAGCACCCGCCCAAGATGCCGCAATAATAGTACCCAAACCAGGGACAAATTTAATTAATTCCCGTGCCACTGCTTGAGCTAAAAAACCACCAGCAATGGTACTTACAATACCCCCAGCTTGAGATGGTGTCAATGTCTGACCATATAATTTACCCAATAATCCCACCATTGAAACTTGTAAAGCTGTTAAAACTGGCATAGTTGCAAAAGGTAAAGGTACAGCAGCTAAAGTACCTGCCATAATGGAAAAAGGTAAAATATATCTTCTAGCAGCATCACGATAAATATTACTTAATTCCTTACCTGCTTGTTTATCTAACAATTGATAAATAGCTTTTGATTCAGCTTCCGGTAAAAGTTCAGCTAAATTATCTCGCAGTGCTTCTAAACCATAAAATACTGGAGTATAACCATCTGCTTCTAAAGTAAAATCAATCAAAACTGCCCGATCATATAAACCAGTAAAATTATTTTTAATTTCTGTAAAAGCCCGGTTTAATTCCTCAAATTCTGGGGGATAATAGGGATGATTTTCTATTTCGTTGGGATAAATTTCATGCAAACAAGTTACCGCTAACAAACAGGGAATATTGGGATATTGTTGGCGTAATTTTTGGGCAATATTTCGCAGAGTATCCGTAGCAAAATCATTAATTTTCACAGTCAAAAGGAAAACCCTAGCACCATTAATTTCGGTTTTTAAATCAGTGATTAACTCTTGAATAATAGTTTCCGTATCTTTATTAACATCCCCCAAACCCACCGTATCAGTAAATACAATTAAAGGTAAATCATCAGCAGGATAAGCATAACGTTGGGTATTTTGAGTATGGGGGCGAAAACCCTGGCCAATAATTTCCGCAGAAACCCCCGTTAAACCGCGAACAATAGAACTTTTACCCGTTTGGGGTTTTCCTATTAATAAAGCTTCTGTAGTCGGTAGTTGAGTGCGGATAGTTGCTAAAATTTCTGCAACTTGGGCATCATTGACACTAAACCATTGTCCTATATTTTGTTTTACTTGTTGTTTTACTTGGTCTACTGGTAGGAGTTGGGTTAATTTAGCAGTAGTTTTACTGACAACACCAACAATGCGATTTTGCCAAGAATCATTTTCTGACTTGGGTTTTGGTGCATCCGTTAGTGTGTTGGATGAGTCTGGGTTGGGTTGTTCAGTCATGGGTGTAATTTTAATAGTCCACCATTCCTAGTATAACTTGTCTTGTGAACCATGTAAGCAGCAATCAAGAATCATCAACCTTCATAAATTATGACATTAAGAAAATGGATAATGTAGAGAACTTACGAAAAATATCTCTAGAACCCTCTTTCCTTTGTGTCCTTTGCGTTCTTTGCGGTTAGTTTTTCCGTGAGTTGTGCGTAAGTCCTAATGTAGATAAATTACCATCAAAAGATTGCAAATTGAGCAATACCAAAAACTCAATTTTTTACCTGTTTTGTTCTTTGAAATAACCTATGATATCAGTCTCAATCAGAACACTGAAGATTAAAGGATTTTTAGGATGAACTGATTTTGATCATCTAAAGCAAAAAGATCATTAACATCACATCGTTATGAAAAACATCCTGTAAATCCTTAAATCCTGGATATCCTGATGCAGACAGATAAAATGCTGATCCCATAGTTTAGCTAATCAGCAAATTTATTTTGGTAAAATGTCATTCAGTCGAAGTTCTAAATTCGGTAAAATGCGAGAAATAATTGACTCACCAAGACGATACTGTTTTTGGCTATAATCATCACCACTCAACTGACAAACGGTGAAAGTTGGCTGTTTCGGTCTACCGATAAAAGCGACACCACCCAGCCCTCGGTAATCAGCAATCCAATATTCAGGGATTCCTAAAAGGGCGTATTCTTCAACCTTGCGAGCATAGTCAGTTTCCCAGTTACTACTCACAACCTCAACAACTAATTTAGCTGAACGACCATGAGTGATTACTGGTTCATGTTCCCAAAGAGGTTCATTAAAGAGTACGGTTTCATCCAAAACAACAATATCAGGTCTACGGGCAGTAATAGCGTCAGCAAAGGGGCGAATTAGGCAAGTGCGGGGAATAAACCAAGGTAGTTGGGCATTAGTAATAGCAATACCGATTTTAGTCGCTAGTTTGCCACTGACGGTTTCATGAAGTCCAGTAGGTTCCATATCAATTAGTTCTCCGTCAGCCAACTCATAGCGCGGATTATCGCTATATTTGTCCAGAAAATCCTCAAAGGTAAGAAGTTTTGATGGTACATAAGTCATGGGACTTTTCCTTTTTACAGTATATTTCATGTCAATGAGGTACAAACTGAAACCATAAAACCCTTGTGGAACAGGCATCCTGCCTGTTAATCCTGTACCGCATAACTCAGTAAACTGCTGTATCAATCTTCCTGGGGGCAATCATCCCACAAAGTAGTAATTTCTCGCAAACTCTGATGAGTACCATTACCCAAAATCAAATGATCCAATAGAGGAATATTTAAAAGTTGCGCCCCTGATAATAATTGCCGAGTTAATTCTATATCTGCTTCACTAGGTTCTAGATTACCAGAAGGATGATTATGGGCCACTATCATCCGTGTAGCACCATGTCGAATAACTTCCCGAAAAATATCACGGGGAGAAGCTAAAGTTTCGGTTGCAGTACCAATGGTAATGATTTTTGTCCCCAAAAACCGGTTTTTCACATCTAACAATAAAACCGCAAACCGTTCTTGACTTTGCCACATTAAGTCTTGACTCAGGGTAGCGGCCGCCGCAAGGGGACTATCAATAACCGCACCCTCCGCAGGACGGGATAAAAAAACCCGTTTACCTAATTCTATCGCTGCCAGAATTGATGTAGCTTTTGCAGAACCCACACCATGAATTTCCATTAACTCTGCGGGGGTAACATCCCGTAAAGCAGCTAAAGGATCTCTTTGATCTTTTCCTAACTCTTGTAACATAAGTTGCCCTAAACCGACAGCAGACAGTTTACCCGGTCCTTGTCCAGTTCCTAGCAGAATAGCAATTAATTCCGCAGTGGCTAATATTTTCGCTCCATGAGTCATCAATCTTTCACGGGGACGCTCATTTTCAGGTAGGTCGGCAATTCTGAGGCAATAGGTCATATACAAACCAAGGGATTATGCACCAAGATGGAACTATATTTTATTTATCCCTTGTTCAAGCTCAAAATTATATCTGGGGGGGAAAATATTTGTTAAGGAGTCAGGAGTTCAGGAGATGGGGAGGTGGGGAGAAAAAGATTTTTTCCAGTCACCAGTCACCAGTCACCAGTCACCAGTCACCAGTCACCAGTCACCAGTCACCAGTCACCTACCCACTAACAGCTTCTTGATAAATTATCTCTTGAAACTGAATGATGTCTTTTTGAGGATCAGCAATGCTGACTTTTACTAATACTTGTTCACCTAAACTTACAGAACGCCTAAAAACCATTGGTAACTGTAAACCCAAGTCTTCTAAGAGAATTAATGCTAAGTTGCTATCTTCCCGTAACCACATCAAAATTGTGACTTGCCATATTTCTTGAGGATTACGACGTAAATATTCTAAAGCATAATACCTGTTGGTTTGCCGTTCTACCATTGTTAGTTCTTGGGTGGTAGTGCTGACTGTCATCATCACTTCTTTGAGTTGTTCGGCAGAAAATGGCAAATCTTCACCCCGTAAATGTGCTTTCAGTTGAAAGTGGGTAAGTAAGTCACTGTAACGACGGATGGGGGAAGTTGCTTGAGTGTAAGTATCTAAGCCTAAACCGGCATGACGTACTGGGGTAATACTCATTTCACTTTTAGGCATACAGCGACGCAGGGCGCAAAAACGAACGAAACCGGCGGGAAGCTGTAAGAGTTCTTCTTCTGGGGGGAGTTCTGGTTGGGGTTGTCCGCGAAATGGTAAGGGGATGTTATGGGTTTGACCATAACGTGCTGCTACTTCCCCAGCAAGGATCATCATTTCTGCTACTAACTGCCGAGATGGAGAATCATCTAATATATCAATGCTGATATCATCGTCTTTGACTTTGATCATTGCTTCGGGCATATTGATGCTGATCGCGCCTTGGTTATATCGCCAGGTTTTCCGCTTTTGTGCCAAATTGGCGATCGCCTCTATTTCTGGTTCTGCTTGTACTCCCAACTCCAGCATTTCATCTACATCTTCGTAGGTGAGGCGATAGGTAGGTTTGATTAAAGTGGGATGGATAGTATAGTCTTCAACTGCACCGCTTTCATCTAAAACTACACCAAAGCTGAGAGCGCAACAAATTTTCCCCTGTACCAAACTCATTGGACCTGTAGCTAAGACTTCGGGGAACATAGGTATCATTCCCGTAGGTAAGTAAACTGTACTACCCCGTTTTCTCGCTTCTAAATCTAATTCATCTTCTGGCATTAACCAGCGGGTAGGATCAGCAATATGCACCCAAAGCCGTTGTCGTCCATCGGCGAGATTTTCACAACTTAAACCGTCGTCTATTTCTGTGGTACTTTCATCATCAATAGTGTATACCTTGAGATGTGTTAAATCCAGACGATTGGTGTCTAAGTCTGCTGGTGGAAAATCCAAATGTTGTTGCGCCACTTCTAATACCTTACTAGGGAACTGAACGGGAATTGAAGAACGACGCAGGAACAGGTTTTCATGGGGACTCCACCAACCCAAGTCGATCAATAGTTGCAGGGCTGCTTGGGGAGTTGCAGAACGTCCCAGCATATTCATGGTTTCTAATACTGGGGCTGGGGGTGGATAATTCCGTACCAAGGCCTCCGCATTTATCCCCATTCGCACAATATCCGCCACGAAAGTCGCATATTTTTCTAATGCTTCCAAACGCTGGCGGTCTGGTTTTTGCCATTCTACGCTTTCGCCTTGGAGTGCCTGTTCTACACGCGCTAGAAATTCCTGCTGTCCCTTGGCTTTTTGCGCTTCTACTTCTATTTGGTGTTTCCGTTCTGCTACTTGTGCGGCGCTACGTGGTTCGTAAACATCGCCTTTTTGCTTGAAATACATTTTATCATCGGATAACAAGCAATGGGCGGCGTAACAGTGCTGTGGTTCTGATTCTGAAAACAGCAAATTTGCCATTTGACTGGGAGTGACTGTTTCCCCGTCTTCCACCAATATTTCCCAAGCTACTTCTAAACTAGATGGATCTAGATAGGTTTGAACTTGACTTAAAAAGCTGGGAATATCAGCAGGTTTATAAGTTTGTCCATTAACTGTATAGGTTAGTTGTCGCGGCGCGAGGCTGTGGGATTGACCTCGTTCATCTACCACAAACCAACGGGTCTTTCCGTCTGGACGATCTACCACTCCCAGACGGCGATCGCCTTGAACCCTAAATTCAACTAGCGTCCCCTTCTCCACAACTCTCGCACTCTTTTACTAATTTTAGATTTTAGATTTTAGATTTTGGATTTGTTTTAGGTTGTTAATGGGTAATTGGTAATGGGTAATTGGTAAACACTCTTTGCTGTCACCTGTTCCCTGTTCCCTGTTCCCTGTTCCCTGTTCCCTGTTCCCTATTTCCTATCACCCAAATCCCAGGATTGGAAATCTCGAAGCATATTATACACTCCTTTGGCTGGAAGCGAAATTTTAGATTTTGGACTGAAAGTAAACGTTTCATTGTTATTACCAACGTTACTTTTGTTGGATTTTTACAGCAGATTACAGATAAATCTGGTACACAGTCTCACTTGAAACCTAGACAGAAAGAGAGTTTTACTTCTGATTTCTGACTCTTGTAATGGCGAAGCATTCGGACGACCAGTTATCAATTTTTGTCCAAAGTAAGGGCGAAGCATTTGAGCGAACAATCATCAATTTTTATCACCGTTTATTTTCCGAATGCTGCGCCCCTACGACTCCTGACTTCTGCTCTAAAATCCTTTCATCCAAAATCCAAAATTTTTTTAGCCTTCGGCGTTGATAAATGGCAATAAAGCCACAATTCGAGCGCGTTTAATCGCTAATGTTAATTGCCGTTGTTGTTGTGATGTTAACCCGGTAATGCGTCTGGGTAGAATTTTACCACGTTCAGTAATAAATTTACGTAGTAAATCAACATCTTTATAATCAATTGGTTCTCCTGGCTTAATTGGCGACAGGCGACGACGATAATAGCTCATCTCTTACTTAATTTCCTTGTGAACAGTGTGTTTGTTACAGTGGGGGCAGAACTTTTTCAGTTCTAAACGGTTGGTGGTGTTCCGGCGGTTTTTGGTGCTGGTATAGCGAGAAACGCCTGGAGAACGCTTGTCTGGGTTGGTTCGACACTCGGTGCATTCTAGTGTCACTATTATGCGGGCACCTTTACTCTTAGCCATAATTTTACAAACAGTAAAGCCGGGAGAGATTTAACACAAATGACTATCTTCTCACATTTCGCTGCACTTTTTCAACTAATCGCTTAATTTTTAGCTTAATTTTTAAATCCAGCGAATAGCCACGCCGTGAGGAAACAATTATAGTTCTAGCATAGCGGTCATGGAAAGCCCGTCGCATCTGAGGATCTGACAATGCCGCACCACAGTCAATGACTAGGGGAAGTATTAGCAGTATAGCAGTGGGATTAGCTATTATATTCGTTAAGCAAATGGAAACCAATAAACAGCTACCGCCAATAATCGCTTCACGCTGTAATAATGCTTGTAATTCGGGTATTCTGCTTACGGGTTGTCCATTTTCTATTTCTAACACTTTTAAATTTACTGCCCATCTTCCTAAACTTTGCCCCTGATTGTTGTAAACTATGATGACCCGTAGAATTAACCAAGCAAGGATAAAAACGAAAATTTGGATAAATTGAATACCTAGATTATTTGTTCCTAAAAAAGAACTAACTAACCATGCTCCTGTAAAATCTATTCCTAATGCCATCACACGACGGGTAATTTCTGGCTTGGGATAGTGTTTTTGTGGTGTTTTAATGATAGTCATAATATTTATAAAATCAAGAGAAACACAAATAAGTAGGTAGGCGTTAAAAATTGTCGTTATGACAAGGCAGGAGGCACGAGGGAAGAGGTTTTTAGGAATTTTACATTTTTTTTACATACCTCGGTTTTTTCGTGCCGACTTACTTAAACCAGCCGGTTTTTCCCACACGGATTTTTATATGGTAATTTTTTATATTAAAATATCCAAAACTATCATCATTAACTATAACTATGCTGTCAGTCAGAGATGCAGAAGCTACTATTTTAAATGCTGTGAAACCGCTAGATAACCAGCTAGATGTGGAATTTGTTGATTTATTAATGGCAAATAATCGCATTTTAGCAACTCCTGTGATCAGTTCCCTGGATTTTCCCCACTGGGATAACTCGGCAATGGATGGTTATGCTGTGCGTTATGCAGATGTGCAGCAAGCAAGGGCTGATAAACCCATTGTTTTGCAGGTAGTGGAAGAAATTCCCGCTGGATATGAACCACAGGTAACAATTAAACCAGGACAAGCTGCAAGAATTTTCACAGGTGCAATGATGCCCGCTGGTGCGGATACTGTAGTTATGCAGGAAAAAACCCACCGACAGGAAAACCGGGTTTTTGTGTTTATTGCACCTCAACCCCAGGAGTTTGTCAGACATAAGGGGGATTTTTATCAAGCTGGAAACGAACTTTTACCCGCTGGTATTCCTTTAACGGCTTCTGAAATTGCGGTTTTAGCTGCTGCTGGACGTGAACAAGTGAGTGTTTTCCGTCGTCCCCGTGTGGCTATTTTATCAGTTGGCGATGAGTTGGTGATGCCGGAACAATTGCTAAAACCAGGACAAATAGTAGATTCTAATCAGTATGCTTTAGCTACTTTGATGCGGGAATTGGGGGCAGAAGTGTTACTGTTAGGAATTATTCAGGATGAGCCGACAACTTTACAAGAAATTATCGATTATGCGATCGCCAATGCTGATATAGTCATTTCTACTGGTGGTGTATCCGTAGGTGATTATGACTACATATATAAAACTTTAGCATCATTGGCAGCAAAAATTCATTTTCGTTCTGTACAAATGCGTCCGGGGAAACCTTTAACTTTTGCAACTTTTGGTAATAAATTATATTTTGGTTTGCCGGGAAATCCTGTTTCAGCGTTGGTGACTTGTTGGCGGTTTGTAAAACCTGCAATTAAAAAAATGTCAGGACTGGCTAAAGGTTGGGAAAGTAAATTTATCAAAGTGCGATCGCAATCAGAATTACAATCTAATGGCAAGATGGAAACCTATATTTGGGGTAAGTTAAATCTGGTAAACGGTGTTTATCAATTTCAGAAAGCTGAGGGTAATGATAGTTCGGGTAATTTAATTAATTTAGCTCAAACTAACGCTTTGGCTGTGTTACCAGTGGGTAAAACTTTTGTTTATCCAGGGGAGGAAGTTTTGGTTTTACATTTATAAATAGGAGGGAACAGAGAACAGAGTTTTTGACTTTTGACTTGATTTTTCCCTATCTTTGAGAGTCCAGATTTAATAATAGGCTCTGATTCATATACTATTTAGTGTAAGTCAGAGCCTGATAGATGACATTCTGATATTATAACTTTAACGTGGGACTGAGAATAAAGATAGATATTCCTAGATATTAATTCTTAGGACATGAACCATCTTTAGGTTCTTGAGTTATTACAGTAATGTCTTTGTAACCTGCTGCTGATAATATTCTTTCTACTATTTTTTTTGCGTTACTATTAGCAGCATCTATAATATCATTTCCGCAAGCTTCTAATTTAATTCTAGCAAGTGCATCTTTTTGTGCTTGATCTAGTAGTTCAATCTCAGCGTTAGGACCAAACCAGTTTTTGTGATGATCTAAAAGTTGAGATTTATCAGCTTCTAGAACTGTTTCGGTAATATAAGGAGGAGGTAAAGTAATTGTAATTTTCTGGTTGTTGATATCTACATCTGTTGCTTTCAATGCTTTCATATCTATACCAGCACGTATTGTACCTTGTCCTTCATAAATAACCTTAGTATCTCCAACATAGAATGAAAACAACCTTTGCTCTTTAGTTTCAACTAATGATGCTTTACTGGACATTTTTACAGTATTGAGTTCACTTGTTTCTTTTAATCCACCCAAAATAACATCTATCATTTTTGCACTCTCATTTGTTTTAACCCACGGCCAGCTAAAAAACAAGAATGCTGCTAGAATAAATGCTAAGATACCAAATAAAATCCATCTGTAAATGATTAATTTATCTGTAGTAGATTGTATGGTCTGTTTTAAGCCACTGAAAGAAGTCATTTTTATTACTCCTAAATCCACTTGTATTTATATCCATCTCTTATAGACTAACAGAGTACACAATTAAGTTCTACAGTAGTTATACTTATTTGTGCTAATTTTTACATTACATAATCTTGCTCTAAAAACAGTAAGTACCTTAAATAACACCGAAAGTTGGAATAGTTTTTTTAGCGTTCGCTTGACATTCAAGACAGTCGCTACATAATTTTCTGATTTCCTTTTTTTTTGAGCTTAACCGATATAATATTATTCAGTAATAACCTAGTTTAAGGAGTCAAGTATATGCAAAAAAAAAATTTACTCTCGAATACTGGTTAGATGATAGCTGGTATGTAGGAAAATTAAAAGAAATTCCGGGAATATTTAGCCAAGGAGAATCATTAGAAGAGTTAGAAGAAAATATTAAAGATGCCTATCAGCTAATGTTAGAAGAAAGCTTAGAAAATCATCCCCAAGCGCAAACTAAAGAAATTTGGGTTGATGTGGCGTGAAACGAGGAAATTTTATTAGAGAATTAGTTGATGCAGGGTGCTATTTAAAACGTCATGGGAAGAAACATGATATCTATATTAACCCTATTAATAGAAAACAATCGCCTGTACCACGTCATCCAGAAATCAAAGAAAGTCTCTGTCGTTTAATCAAAAAACAGTTAGGAATTTAAATAGGAAATGCGCTTGAAAGTCTTTTATTGATGGCTAGTAGGCAGGAGGCAGGAGGCAGAAGGTAAATATTTTTACCCATCTACCCATTTCTACTGTCCCCAGTCCCTAAGCTACTACTTTTTCCTTTTCAGGAACATAGGGTTTTTCTGCACCTTGGGCTAAATAAGCAGCTAATTGACTTTCAATTTCATCACGGACAATTTGCCGATATTCCACAAAATGTTCAATGTGAGCGCAGGTAGAAACGTACTGTTCTATCACCTTGGGATTATGCTTGAGAATGCTAAAGAAGTGATGCCAGAATTTCCAGCGAGTTTCTCTTTTAAAACCTTGTCTCCAAATCACAATTAGCAGTGCTTTGATAACTACCCATTCTGGCGTTTTAGCTGGTGCTGTCCATTGGGGATAACCCAACATCAAGAAACAGCGATAGGTGCGATCTAAATAGGCTACAGGATCATATAAAGCACAAAAAGCTTCCACATATTCCCTAGCCAATTCTTCTAAAGGACGGGTAGGAATAAAGTTCATTAATGTGGTTTGATTGATATTTCCGTCTTTATTCTCCCGCAGTCTACCTTCTTTTTTCAAACGATGCCATAAAGCGGTATTTGGCAATGCTTGTAACATAGCAAAAGTGGTGGAAGGAATAGCAGCTTGTTCAGCAAATCTCACAATGCGATCGCCCGCACCGGCTTTTTCACCATCAAAGCCAATAATAAACCCTGCCATTGGTCGCAGTCCAGCTTTAATAATAGTTTGTACTGCGTCTGTTAAAGAACTGCGCGTATTTTGAAACTTCTTCGTTAGCTGTAAACTATCCTCATCTGGGGTTTCAATACCCAAAAATACGGCTTTAAAACCACAGTCAACCATCAACTCCATCATTTCTTGATCTTGTGCCAAATCAATGGAAGCTTCTGTGTCAAAATTGAATGGATATTGATGTTCAGCCATCCAAACTTTTAACTCTTTTAGCAACAATTTCACATTCCGTTTATTGCCAATAAAGTTATCATCCACCATGAACACACCACGCCGCCAACCCAACTCATAAAGATAATCTAATTCTGCTAAAAGTTGTGCTGGTGTTTTGGTTCTCGGTTTACGTCCATATAAAACAATGATGTCGCAAAATTCACATTGGAAAGGACAACCCCGCGAAAATTGCACAGACATCATATCATAGGCATTAAATTCTAATAAATCAAAGCGGGGAATCGGTGTAGTTGTCACATCTGGTTTTTCAGTGGCGCGGAAAACCCCAGATGTTTCACCTTTTTGTACCGCTTCCACAAACATCGGTAAAGTGATTTCCCCTTCATCTAAAATCAGGAAATCTGCCCCTGCTGCTTCCACTTCATGGGGTGTGGATGTGGGATAGGGACCACCTAAAGCTACCAACTTACCCCGGCGTTTTGCTTCCCGGACTTGATCTAATAAATCTTGTTTTTGGACAATCATAGCCGAGAAAATGACTATATCTGCCCATGCCCATTCTTCCTCTGTTGCTGGGCGAATGTTACGATCTACTAGCTTAAACTCCCATTCTTGGGGTAGGATAGCTGCCACTGTGACTAAACCCAATGGTGGTAATAGAACCTTTCTATCTACGAGTTGTAGGATTTTTTCATAGGACCAGAAGGTTTTGGGAAATATTGGATAAACTAGCAAGATACGCATAGTATCACCCCTCATGATTGATTTGTTATCTAACTGTAACTAAATTTAGGACTGATTGACTTTTTTATATGTTGCCCTGCTGTGTGTGAGAATAAGGAACTGTCAGAATCAGGATATCCAGGATGTAAGGATTTACAGGATGAAGACTAGGAAAAATAAAAAAATACAAACAGTTTTGAGCTTATTCTACTCATGCAGTCCGGTCAATTAGCATCTACTCTAAGTGTTACAATTTACAAAACACCACAAAAAGGTAAAGGTCAAAAATTATTACAGGAAGGTTTTCAAGTCGCTGATTTTCCCTATAATCCACCTACCTTGATGGAAGTTGCTACTTTGCAGGACCAAACGACAGAAGCATTGCTGAGGAGTTCAACGAAAGCTATCAAGAGGGGATTCTTGAGGTATATATTGATCAGGCAAGCTACGAACAGTATTTCAAATCTCTTGAATATCGTTATGATGAAAAAGATGGTTGTGAGCGAATAGAGGTGGTTGTTCCTCAAAGTTTGTTTCCCATCCTTAACCAATTTCCACGAGTCCTTAAATCACGGTGAATATTATGGATAGTATAAGTTGGGAAAATATTAAATCTAAGTATAAGCTAGGTCAGTTTGTACAAGGTCAAGTAGAATTTCATACACCATTTGGCGTTTTTGTCAATATTAATGAGTCTTTGGTTAAGGGGTTGATCAAAATCCCAGATTTTTTAGATGAAGGGGGGATGAGTCCAGAAATGTATCCAGAAATTGGTACAACTATAGGCGCGGTTGTGGTTGGATACAATGAGAGTAATTGTCGGGAAGTATATTTAAATGCTAAACCCAGTGTACTGCATAAAGCCCTTGTGCCTTTGAAAATTCCTACATTAGCGAGTTAGGATTACTTTATGTAGGTGTAAAAAGCAGAATTAGCTGGTATTAAGACAGTAATTTTCTGTATAATAATTAATGATTACTTATAATTAGTTTTTTATGGCTCTGCTGGATGCTGTTTTTAAAGGTGTTGGGTTTCTTGCTTCTGTAGCTGGTGCAGCAGTTGAGAGAGTTGGATCAGTTGTAAAACAATGGGGAGAAAGTTTACTCTCTAATTTTCAAGTAGCCTATGGTGCAAATGCAGAGCCTAGTAATACAAAGGAAAATTTGGATACACTAGAAGTCCTTGATGCTGAAGTTATTGAACTAGAGAGAAAGCGATGGCGAGATGGAGGGCTTGCTCAACGCGATAAAAATAGATTATATGAACTTAATGCACTTAAAAAGCAAGAATTTGACAAGTATCAGCAATCTCAAACAATAGAATCGGCTCTTGAGCAGGTATCAAATCCTGACAACTATGAATCTACTCTTTTAGATAATAACAAAGCTCATATTCTTCAGTACCAAATGGGTCAGATAGTGCTTGAAAAGAAATGCCCGAACTGCGGAAGACCAATGTTTCTACAGCATGAAAAGCGTCCTGATGGTAGCCCATTAATACTCAGTAATTTCTTCTGGTCTTGTACTGGTTTCTATGAAAATAACCCAGCAATACTATGTAAAACTACAATCAGTTTTAATACTAAAGATATTGGATTATTACATAAAGTAGATATTCCTGAACTGAATGTTACCAACAGTGATCTTTCCATAATTTACTCGCAAAAAAGTGTCCAGCAAGTAATTACAAAAAGAGTAAAACAGCATATTCGAGAAAAAGATGGGGATATAATTTGTCAGGTTCATTATGTGCCTATGATACTTAGAGAAAAAAGAGAACATAATGGTCAGGTTTTAGATATGTTTCATTTAGGTTGTCCACATCCTGGTTGCGGACAGGTCGTTAAGCTTAAATCTCCAGCCCAACTAGCTGCATTTCTGAGGCGCAAGGAAGGACAAGGAATATTGTAAAAATAATTATTCTTGTGACTGCTGTTTTTGTGTTAAATCAGGTTTAAAAATTACTGATTTTGTATAAACATAACCCAAGTTTTTGATTCTGTATAAGTAGGATTTATAATAAATCTCTCTTACACATTACTCAGGAACATCCGTAAAGAAGGCGTTTTGCTATGACCGATGAACAAAGAGAACTCCCGATGAAAGCTAAACAGAGTCTAGAAGCCGCAAAACTACTACTTAACAACAATTAGTCCACAAACACAAATTGGTAAAATTGCCCATTAATCGCAAATTAAACAAATAGTTTTAGAGGTTTAAATCTATGACAAACCGCGAACAATTAATCCAAGAACTCGAAGAAACTCCTGATGATATAGTGCAACTTTTACTAGATTATTTACATCGTGTGAAAGCTACACGCAAAGACCATCCCTTATCTAAATTTGCAGGAATTTTAAGTGATGCAGAAGCAGCAGAGATAAAACAGTCAATTGCGGAATGTCGGCAGGTAGATAAAAATGAGTGGTGAAATTGCTTTGGATACTTCTGTTGCAGTTCGTTTCCTAAATGGTGACACCGCGATTATTGAAAGAGTATTAGCGTTACCGGAAGTTATTTTACCTCTAGTAGTAGCAGGAGAATTATTATTTGGGGCGGAAAATTCATCGCGTCCATTGCAAAATTTATCGCGTTATCTGGAGTTTATTTCCACTTGTACTGTTGTACCTTTGGGAAGAGAAACAACTTCTATCTATGCTCAAACTCGTTTAATGCTAAAGCGGAAAGGACGACCAATCCCCATGAATGATATTTGGATTGCTGCTCAATGCTTGGAAAAAGGGTGGATATTAGTTACAGATGATACGGATTTTGATTATGTAGATGGGTTGGTATTGGAGCATTGGTAATAAGGTCTACTAGCCATATCTCTCCTCTAGCGATTTGTGCCACTAACCTTCAACCCCGTCCGCTATAGTTTGCTCCCATAACTGTCTCTCAGAAACCTCCTCTTCCCACAGAGTTTCATTCTGCCAACAGTGAAAGCTTCATTGGCTCGTGTCAGAAACATTGAAATCTCAGGCTAATAGCAAAAGTCGTCTGAAGACGACTGAGAAAATATTGAATTTTTGATAATTATTGAGTCGGTTTGAACAGACTTCCGCTATGAGACTGGGAATTCATTCCCAAACTGATAATACTACTAAACGATAATAACGATACTACCCCTTATTCTCTCATCCTCCTTTGCGCCTTTGCGTCTTTGCGTGAGATAAAGCCCTTCTTCCTTCGCTTCCTATCCTTCGGGAACACCTCCGGTGAATGTGTCTTCGTGGTTCATTACCTTAAAAATAGGAAAAGAACAAAAATCACCAAACATCTACATCATGAACTTCCGCGAAGAATTTAAACTCCTCCTCCGCGCCCGCTACCCCCTCATTTACATCCCCACCTACGAAGAAGAACGGGTAGAAGCTGCTATCCGTGAAGAAGCGACAACCCAAGGAAACCGCCCCGTTTATACCTGGGATTTTGTGGACGGATATCAAGGAAACCCCAACGATACCGGCTTTGGCAAACGCAACCCCCTGCAAGCATTAGAATTTATTGAAAAATTACCTCCTACCGCCCCAGCAGTGCTAATTCTCCGGGATTATCACCGCTTTTTAGAAGATGTGGCGATCGCTCGCAAACTTCGCAACTTAGCCCGACTGCTGAAATCTCAACCGAAAAATATTGTTTTATTATCCCCACGGATTGCTATTCCCGACGATTTAACCGAAGTTTTAACCGTGGTAGAATTTCCCTTACCCGCAGCACCAGAAATAAAAACCGAGGTAGAACGCCTATTACAAGCCACTGGTAACGCACTTTCCGGTAAATTTATTGATGACTTGGTGCGTTCCTGTCAAGGGTTATCAATGGAACGGATACGCCGGGTTTTAGCCAGGGCGATCGCATCCCACGGAGAACTACAACCAGAAGACGTTGATTTAGTTTTGGAGGAAAAACGCCAAACTATCCGCCAAACCCAAATCCTGGACTTTTACCCCGCCACTGAGCAAATATCTGATATTGGGGGACTGGATAATCTCAAAGATTGGTTAATTCGTCGGGGTGGTTCATTCACAGAACGAGCGCGACAGTACGGATTACCGCATCCCCGTGGTTTAATGTTGGTGGGGATTCAAGGAACTGGTAAATCTTTAACAGCAAAGGCGATCGCCCATCATTGGCATTTACCTTTATTACGCTTGGATGTGGGGCGCTTATTTGGTGGTTTAGTCGGTGAATCAGAATCTCGCACCCGGCAAATGATTCAAGTTGCGGAAGCCCTTGCACCCTGTGTATTGTGGATTGATGAAATTGACAAAGCCTTTTCTGGTTTAGGTAGTAAAGGTGATGCAGGAACAACTAGCCGGGTATTTGGGACATTTATCACTTGGTTAGCAGAAAAAACTTCCCCGGTGTTTGTCGTTTCCACCGCTAACGATATTCAAGCTTTACCCCCAGAAATGCTGCGGAAAGGGCGATTTGATGAAATTTTCTTTGTCGGTTTACCCACCCAAGAAGAAAGAAAAGCCATTTTTACTGTACACTTATCCCGCTTGCGTCCCCATAACCTCAAAAGCTATGACATTGATCGGTTAGCTTACGAAACTCCCGATTTTTCCGGTGCAGAAATTGAACAAACGTTAATTGAAGCGATGCACATTGGTTTTAGCCAAAATCGTGATTTCACGACTGATGATATTTTAGAATCGGCTAGTCAAATCATACCTTTGGCGCGAACTGCGGTAGAACAGATCCAAAAACTGCAAGAATGGGCAGCAGCAGGGAGAGCGCGTTTGGCTTCTAAGCATAATGCTTTAAGCGATCGCATTCAACGTCAAATGTAATAATATTTTGCTGGGGACTGGAGAAGAAGGTGAAAGGTGACAGTGAAGAAGAACTTTCTATTATTTCTGATTCCTTGATCTTCTGACTCCTGTACGGGCGAAGTAGGGGCGAAGCATTCGGAAAATAGCCTTTTGATAAAATGATAATTTGTCGCCCGAATGCTTCGCCCTTACAGGAAAATAGCCTTTTGATAAAATGATAATTTGTCGCCCGAATGCTTCGCCCTTACAGGAAAATAGCCTTTTGATAAAATGATAATTTGTCGCCCGAATGCTTCGCCCTTACAGGAAAATAGCCTTTTGATAAAATGATAATTTGTCGCCCGAATGCTTCGCCCTTACAGGAAAATAGCCTTTTGATAAAATGATAATTTATCGCCCGAATGCTTCGCCCTTACAGGAAAATAGCCTTTTGATAAAATGATAATTTGTCGCCCGAATGCTTCGCCCTTACAGGAAAATAGCCTTTTGATAAAATGATAATTTATCGCCCGAATGCTTCGCCCCTACGACTCCTGACTCCTTGATCTCCTGACTCCTGACTAAAAAATATGAAAATAATTTCTGGATTTTTTAAACTTATACTTGGTTTTGTATTAGCGATCGCAGTTTTATTAGGTAGCGGACTGACAATAGCTCTCTATTTTGTTAATCGTACCGCCATTCCTCCCGAAAAACCCATGTTTGCTAATGATAGTCCCAAACCCAAAGCGAACAAACCAAAAGTCACACCAGTAAAAGCTACTACCACACCTAAACCTAGTCCTACTAGCAGTCCTAAACCTAGTCCTAGTCCTACTCCTACTCCCACTGAATCACCTGATACCTTACCACCAGGAGCTTACCAAGCTATTGTAACTTGGCCGCAAGGTTTGAGTATGCGAGATAAACCAGCCTCAGATGCACAAAGTATTGGTGGTGTTGGTGGTAATCAAAAAGTTATCATCTTAGAAGAAAGCGCGGATAAAAATTGGCAAAAAATTCGCATTGCAGGTACTGATCAAGAAGGTTGGGTGAAAGCTGGTAATACTAAACAAGTTGAAGAATAATTCTTGATCTTTAGGGAACAGGGAGTTCACTTTCAATTTGATCATGATTAAATTGACAATGATAAATGTGAACCTTGCTGATTTTTATTTACTTCAATCCGGGCTTGAAATGCTTCTTTGAGGTGAGGAATGTGTGTGACAGTGAGAATACAAGCAAAATCAGCAGCGATCGCATTTATGGCCGCAATCAGGCGATCGCACCCTTCTGTATCCTGTGTACCAAATCCTTCATCTATAATCAACAACTGCAACGCCGCACCCGCACGCTGGGCTAATAATTTTGCTAATGCTAAACGAATCGCAAAATTAATTCTAAATGCTTCTCCACCCGAATAAGTTTCATAAGCTCGTGTACCCCGCGCATCAGCAATTAAAATATCTAAGGTATCTATCAACTTGGCATTTTTCCGCGTTGACTTACCACTTCTTCCCGCTTTCTGAGTAACAAATTGTACGTGCAGTTGATTGGCACTCAACCGCGCCAGGAGTAGATTTGTCTCAGCTTCTAGTTGGGGTAACAGATTTTCAATCATCAAAGCTTGGATACCATTTTTACCAAATGCTTGCGCTAATTCCTGATATACCCGTTGTTGCTGTTTACAATCTTGTAATTGCTCTTGTTCTTGCTCATATTGATTTTGCAACAGTTCTAACTGATGTACTTGTTGTTCTAAACGCCCCAAATAAGCAATTTTTTCATCCATTTCTCGGCGAAAAATGGCTATTTTCTGTTCTAAATCATGAATTTGCTCAACAGGATTCTCACTAGCTTTTAATTGCTCTACAATACTATCCATTTCAATGGCAAGTTTTTGTTTATCTGCGGTTCTGCTATTATAAGCATTTGTTAAATCCTCCAATCTTTTCTGTAGTTGGGGATATTCTTGTTGAGCAGATAAAAACTGCTGATAGGGTAACTGCCAACATTGAAACTCTTTAACACCTTTACGAATATTACTATGTTGCTCAGAACTGTAAGCAATTTCTGTAATTTGGGTTTCTAGTGCTAATATTCCTCTTGCTATCTCTGAATTTATTTGTTCTGATGCTATTTGCGCCTTCAATTCCTCAATCATAGCTTGTAGCTCTGGTTTTCTCGTTGCTATTTGAGCTTGTTTTTTCTTGGCATCTTTAATCTGGACTTGTTTAATTTCTGCCCATCGTAAATTTTCTACTACACTTCTAGCTAAAGCATGATCTTGTTCATTGTAATTCAGTTGTTTGATATATTCATCTAACTCTTGAATTTCTGCTTGTTTATCAGGTGCATAATCACCTTCTAAGACCCTATGTAACTTTTCTTTTTCTATTAAAACCTGTTTTAGTTGCGTTTGCAGTTCAGCCGACGCTTGTAACTGGGCTGCTAATTTCCCCTTTTTTTCCCTTAAAGCGTCATAATTTGCTACTTGCTGCGATATTTCTCGATACTCCTGCCTTAATACTTGAATTTCTCGGTCAGAAACTGCCATCTGTTCCCGCAGTACCCAAAATTGCCCTTGAGTATCTTCATATTCTATTTGGGTTTTTTGTATTACTCGATGCCAGTGATTTTCATCTAAAGGATGTTCACACAAGGGACACAAAGCATTAGGATTTTGAAGAAGTTGTATTTTTTGTTCTAAGTCTCCTAGTAATTTTTCGTAGTCTTTTTGATGAGCTTGTAAACGTTCTATAAAATGGCGACGTTCATGGCCTTTGTCCTGTACCCTTTGCAAATAAACTCGCTTCTTCTCCAATTCTTCAATTTGTAAATCTACTTCTATCACATCTTGTTGTAACTGAGATTGTTTGCGAATTTTAGATTCAATTTGATTTTCTGTAACTTGTAACTGTTCTAAACTTGCTAATAATCTACTATGGATACGTTCTAATTCAGTTTGTAAATTTGCTCTTTGTTCTAATAAAGGTTTGACTTGTATTTGCAAATTTTCTAAAGAGTTAAGATGCTCACGTGCAGCAGATAATTGAGATAAAGCTGTTTCAATTTCTCCAGACTTTTTCAAAATTGGTTTGATTTCTTGTTGTTCTTTTTCTAAATTATTTAATTCAGCTTCTGCTGCTTGTATTTTGCGTTCAATAGATTGAATTTGTTTATCCAGTTGTTGTTGTTGTTGTTGTTTTAAAGTAATAGCGCGGGTATGTTGTTCAAACTTAATAGCAAAAACTTCTTCTTGACATTGCAAAGTTTGAAATTGAGAGTATCCAGCTTGAATTTGGTCGGATTGATGTAAAATAGATTCTAAAGCTGCCAATTGGGATTTGACAGCTAACTTGTCTTGATGTAGGCGATCGCAATCTTCACTAAGATTTTGATATTGCTGTCTGACAAAACTCAGTTTTTCCTCTAAATTTTGGCGTTGACTTTGAATAACTTTCAAACTTTGTAATTGAATATTATCAGCAGCTTGCTGTTGTTGCAGATGATTGAGTTGAACTTCTAACTCTGCTTTTTCTGCTGTAGTTGCTTCTCGTTGTTGAAGTTGAGATTTAATATTATCCAAAGAACGTTCTAACTCTTCCGCCCGTCCTTTATACTGTTTAGAATTATCCTTAGCCTTTTCTGCCAACAGATCATATTGATTAAGTTTTAATAATTCCGCTAGAATTTCCTTCCGTTCTGTTGGACGCTTGAGCATGAACTCATCCGCCCGACCTTGACGCAGGTAAGCAGAATTAATAAAAGTCTCATAATCAAGCTTGATATGTTGTAAAATCACATCTTGGGTTGCTCGCATCCCCTTACCAGTCAGAGGACGAAAACCAGCGGGAGTTTCAATTTGAAATTCCAAAACGCTAGTTGCACCCCGGACACGAGTACGAATCACCCGATATTTTTGTAAATTATTGTAGAAAGTAAAATCTACTCTGACTTCTTTTGCGCCAGAATAAATCACATCATCTTCAACAGTAGCACGACTTTCACCCCAAATAGCCCAAGTAATAGCTTCCAGAAGAGAAGATTTACCCGCACCATTAGAACCACAAATACAAGCCGTATGCAACCCGCCAAAATCTAAAGTTGCATCACGGTAACTCAGGAAGTTTTTTAGGATCAGTTGAACTGGAATCATTGAGGCTATAGTGCCATATCTACAATTTCTATTATTAACAGTACAGATGCACTTTGTGTGAGTTTACAGCAATTTTCAGGTAAATAAACCACATTTTGATTTAGGTTTCTGATTTAGGTTTCGCGTCAACAATGTAGGGGCGTTCGCAAAGCGTGCTGGAAGCATCAGCATTCGGATGATAGTCTTAGGTAAAAACCGATAATTAATTGTCCGAATGCTTCGCCCTTACTGTGGTCTAAAGACATGAAAACTGCTGTCACCATATAGATATTAGCTTTCTAGTCTGGAAAACATCTGATTACAAAAATTTATAACTAACTAGGGAATAGGGAATAGGGAACGGGGAAAAGCCACCCCTCTTGATAACTTTTGTAACTTATACATCAGTGCTATAAATCATCTATCAGATTCAGGATTCACCATATTCATAATCTATCCTGAGATTCTAATTGCTTATGTCAAATTAAAGATGTAAAAAATGTTTTTTTGGTTTTAAATGTTGAATATTGCTCAAATTTGTTACATTAAACCCACAGCAACAAAATATCTGTTGTCATCATAATTCATGTAGGAGTGAATGTGAATACTATGTTTCTACGTAAACATTTTATTTGTGTACCAAGTCTAGCCGCCCTGACAGTTTTAGGTAGCAGCGTTTGTGCAACTGCGCAGACAACCCATCCAGAGTCTGCTGTCATCTCTAAACACCAGGAAAGCACAGAACTTAACACCACTGTGTCTAACATACAGCAATTTCCCAACGCCGCTACTCTAAAAACGGCTAATCGGACAATTATACCCATTCCAGGGACAGTAGCTACCTCATCAACAATCTTGACTTCTGAAGATACAAAGCCTACTTCCCAACCATCTGCGACTCAAATAGCACAGCCGAAAGAAATAGCACAAGCAGATATTGATTTAGGAAGACCTACCCGTGGTGGTAGTAGCTATGTTGGCGTTGCTGGCAATATTGGGTTAAGTGGCGGAGCTTCAGCCTTGGGCGATGGTAATTTTACAGTCATCAGCAAAGTTGGTTTCACCAGGACTCTATCAGTTAGACCATCGGCAATTTTAGGAGATGATACTGTATTTCTCGTTCCCCTAACTTATGATTTTTCCTTCCAGCCCATAGGAGATCCATTTAGTGAACCTTTACCTATAGCTCCTTATGTGGGAGTTGGTGCAGCTATTAAAACTGGTAACAACTCGGAAACTGCTGTCATGGTGACAGGTGGAGTTGATATACCTCTAAATAATAGATTCACTGCCACAGCCGCTATCAATGCAGGATTTTTTAATCAAACTGATGTCGGTTTGTTAGTTGGTGTTGGGTACAACTTTGGTGGATTCTAAGTAGGTTAACTACCCAGATCCTCAACTTCTTGGAAAAGTCGGGGATCTATCCAGTATACAGTATATTAACGTTTTATTTCTTGCTAGGCAGCAATAAAAACATCAATTTTTGAACGCGTATTATAAAAATATAAACATTATTATCTATAAAAAATTATCTATAAAAAGTAAATTAATACTTATTTCTAGAGATAGAGTTAATGCAAAAAAACAGAGTTTACCGTTAAAGAATCAGGAATTTTACAAAAATAAGTTACTTCCAAATACAAAAAGATATAAATATTTCATTTCTTGTGGTGCGGGCATCCTGCCCGCTAATTATACAGGTTATACAGGGCAGACAGGATGCCTACCCCACAACATGAGATACTTGATTAAATAGGAATAATTATGGTTGGACGTATAGTTAAAAACTTCAGCTTTAAGGAAATCAAAAAAACAGACGACGGTGCATTATCTATTGGTCAATTTACTAATGTTCCTGATATTAACCCACCACAACCACCTGGCAATATTGCTAATTGGTTTTTAGGTACACGGGCGGAAAATGGAACAGAATTTAAACAACTTATTGCCCAAGCTGTAGATCATATTATAGATTATCGGCAAAGTTATTTACCAGGTGATCCAGAAACAATTACTCAGGATGTTAAAGCTTCTCTGGAATATCAAGCAGGAATGCAAGCTTTAAGGGATGCCTACAATCAATTGTTACAGCATTTGCGAGAATATGGTACGCCATTTTTTAGTATGCGTTATCAAGGTCATATTCTTTGGGATACCACCATACCAGGAATGCTTGGTTATTTTGCCGCAATGCTGCATAATTCCAATAATGCCACCATTCAAGCTTCTACTGCCACCACTTTATTAGAATTACAGGTAGGGCGTGATTTATGTGCAATGATTGGTTTTCCTGAAACCGATAAAATTGAACCTTGGTGTCATATTACTGCTGATGGTTCTATTGCTATTAATGAGGCGACTT
The DNA here is from genome assembly GCF_014299995.1 of Sphaerospermopsis sp. LEGE 00249. Lineage (NCBI taxonomy): Bacteria > Bacillati > Cyanobacteriota > Cyanophyceae > Nostocales > Aphanizomenonaceae > Sphaerospermopsis > Sphaerospermopsis sp. LEGE 00249. The sequence goes on from NZ_JACJUZ010000005.1 coordinate 94,583, forward strand.
GGGCAACAAGAGAATTAAAATTCTTTCCTTTTGCTGCGAAAAAAGCTTTACAAAAACAACCAGTATTAGCTAAAGCTAAAGCATTAGAAATTAAAATTGCTGATGGTAGTCAACCAAAATTAGTAGAAGCTACTTCTTGGCAATTATTTAATATTTGCATGGATGATATTTTGGCTTTACCACAGCGAATTTGGGAATTATGCGGTGAAAGTGAAAATATCAAAGATGTTTATGATGTTTGGGATTTAATTATTCCTTATAATCTTAATGTCCGGGGCTGGTTGGAAATGACTCGTTCTTGTTTTGAGGATGTGGGGGAAATAAAAATGATTGCCCCATCCTCTAAACATTATGCTTGGCCAAAAGCAGCAGCAGTTAATGGTATTGGCACAGATAATTTAATTGATATTTTTGTTGATGCTGATGCCAGATTAGATTTAGGAAGGTTAAATCAAACTTTAAATCAATGTTTAGAAAATCGCCATCCAATATTGTTAACTTTAGCGGTTTTAGGGAGTACAGAAGAAAGTGCAGTTGATCCCATAGATGGGATTTTAGAATTAAGAGAAACCTACAGGAAAAAGGGTTTAGAGTTTAATATTCACGTTGATGCTGCTTGGGGTGGTTATCAAATTTCTACTATTCGCCGTGATTATAATTTTGAAGAACAAAAATCACCTCTATTTATTGATGATTATAGTCAAGTGATGTTTAATGAACACACTATCAGGCAGTTTAAACACCTTCGAGATTGTGATTCTGTTACTATAGATCCTCACAAATCTGGGTATATTCAATATCCGGCTGGTGGTTCACTTTATCGTCATAGTTTATTAAAACATTTGACAACTTTTACCGGGACTTATATTGGCGGTTCTAAATCTATTCGTCCTCTAGAACCATCGGTAGGAATTTACGGTTTAGAAGGTTCAAAACCTGGAGCAGCAGCAGCTTCTGTTTTTCTTTCTCATCAACTAATTCGTCCTTCTGTAAGTGGCTACGGTAAGATTATTAATCAAGCGATGTTTAATAGTAAGTTGTTTTATTTGCGGTTACTTTTTATGGCCGCAGAAACAGATAATTTTATTGTTGTTCCATTACCACGTTTACCTATTGATCGCAGTGATATTAGTGATCATATTAATGGTGAACATGAGCATTATATAGCCCATTTGCGTCAACATCTCCAGGGAAAAAATCAAAGTCAAATACTTGCAGTTCCGGAAGCTATGGCATTATTTCGAGAAATTGGCTCAGATCAAAATATTCTCAGTTATGCTTTTAATTTCAAACATTGCGATCATCGTCTCAATGATGATGCTGATTTATGTAATGAGTTGAATAATCAAATTTATGATCGTTTTCACATTCATTACTACCAAAGTGGTGAAGCTGAAAATATTCACAAATACCAATTCATGCTAACTAGAACTATTTTTAGATTGGCAGATTATGGTGAGACATTCATTAATAATTATGCTCAACGTTTGGGACTAGCAACCACTCCAGAGGAAATGTCAATTTTGCGATCAGCAGTGATGGATCCTTATTTAAGTGATTTACCCAATGGGGGATCATTTTTTGATGAAATTATTGAACTGATTCGTCAAAATGTAACTGAAATTATTGAACAAAATTTTCGTTAATTGAAAATCAATACAGGATTTTATAAAATAAATACAGCAGTTTCTAGGTAGATGAGGTACATCATTAGGAAGAAATCTGCTGTAATTTAATTTTGGCAAATAAATTGTTTTTGGTAGTAGTAAGCTGTTACACAGCTAAATTGTATAATCCTAATATTCTGAACTCTTGTAGAACAAGCCTCTTGCCTGTTCCACTTATACAAATTCAATGCACAACAGCTTACCAGGAAAAATGTTTACTGAGGACTAACTTTGTCTATCACCTTTATTTTACCCTCATCTCCTACTGTCCAAACATCATAAACACCAACTACATCACCGTTAGCATCAACATCTACATTACCGCTTGCACCTTGGTAGTTGATTTTTTGCCCTTCTTTCAGTAGCTTCAGTCCTTCACAGACATCACTAACTTCTGTTCCTTCACCAGCAGCAACTTCTCGAAGTTTAGCAGCAATACCGACACCTGTATTTTCTTTAGCAGCTTGGGCTGATAATACTAACAAAGCTGCTGCATCCCAAGCTTGAGGTGCATATTCTCCTGGTGTTCCGCCTTTTTTCTCTTGCCACAATTTCTTAAAGGCTGCTAATGCTTTACCATCAGAACCAGGAACAGTACCAATAGCCCCAGTTAACAGATATTTGCCATCAGAACCTTTACCCACTTGTTCCGGGAAAGTATCTGATTTTACTCCGTCAGTGAGCATGATCTGTACTCCCTTGGCTACACCTTGCTGGTAAGCAGCTTTGAGGAATAAACTACCTGTTTCGGCATACATGACTGCTAATACCGCATCTGGTTTACCTGCAAAAGCAGCAGCAGCTTCAGTATCAAAGGTTTGGGCTTTGGGATCGTAACGAACTGGTTTATCTTTATTAACTATTGTTCCACCTAATTTTTCAAAAGTTTCTACAAATGCTTTTTCAAAACCTACACCATAGTCGTTGTTGATGACGACGGTAGAAACTCGTTGAAAACCTTTTTTCTTAGCAAGTTGGGCTAAAGCTAATGCTTGGTAAGTATCTGGGGGAGCAGTCCGCGCCCAAAATCCTTGAAAATCGCCTTTTTGCGCTTTTTCGGTAAATACGGGACTGGTGCTACCAGGGGAAATTAACATGACTTTGTTAGGGGTAGCAACGGAAATGGCAGCGGTAGAAACACTACTAGCAAATGAACCCACGACACCAGCAACTTTATCTACTGTTGCTAGTTTGGTCATACCTGCTGCACCAGCTTTAGGATCTGTTTGATCGTCTACTTCTATTAATGTGACTGGTTCTCCGTTGACTCCTCCACAAGCGTTGACGGTTTCTACCAGTAGGGGAACTGAACCAACCATTTGTTGACCGATGGAAGCTAAGTCACCTGTTGTTGGTAATAAACTACCAATTTTCAAACCTTTAGCACTGCTGGTTGTTGTGGTAGTGCCGGCTTCTGGGGTAGTTGTAGTTCCGTTTGTGCCTGTATTATTTGTTGTAGTGGTATTTTCACAAGCAGCCATGAACAAACTACTGGCTATAGTTACTAAACTCAAGGCTAGGGAAACACTCAATTTTGGCATATCTTCCTTTCACTCCTCTATGTTGAGGAGCTTGAAAATCAATTATTAAACTAACTGATTAGTTTAGCTGGTTAATGGCTCAAACTCCACAAGCTAAATATTAACATTAAGTTTTGGAAATCTAGGAAGGAGTATTTATTATCAAGGAATTGCCTTGAATTCTTTTCCGCAACTAGAGTTTTTATAATTTGTAAACGGAGAGGGAGGGATTCGAACCCTCGGATGGACCTTACGATTCCATCAACAGATTAGCAATCTGCCGCTTTCGACCACTCAGCCACCTCTCCAGAGGTAACACTATACTATATTAGCAGTGGTTTTTTGGTTCGTCAAGAGATATTTTGTGATTTGTCAGGGAAAAGGGGACTGGTGACTGGTGACTGGGGACTGGGGAAGAAAATTTTAGATTTTAGATTTTAGATTTTAGATTGGAGATCACAAAAACAATCCAAAATCCAAAATCCAAAATAAAAAACTCCTGCCTTCTGCCTCCTGCCCCCTGCCTCCTTCTATAGCACTTGCGATCGCATCCAAGCAACTGGTAAGGTGCGTAATTTTTGCCACTGGGGAACATAAGCACGTTGACTGAAAACTTCATAATCATTGCGCTCAATTACATCTAAAATCTGTCCATAGAGCATAGATGCTGCCCACACTGGCCAACGGGCATCCGGGTCAAGATAAGTAATTCCCTTATCGGCTTTAGTATAAAATTCCCTAGCTCGTTCAATTTGAAACCGCATTAGGGAACGCCAACGTTCATCTAATACACCTTGGAAAAGTTCTTCTTCGCTATAGTTGAATTTAGCCAAGTCTTCTAGGGGAAGATAAATTCTGCCCCGACGTGCATCTTCGCCCACATCACGAAGAATGTTAGTTAGTTGGTTGGCGATACCCAAGGCGATCGCTTCATCTATGGGTAAATAGGGTTTTTGATTTCGATGCCAAGGGGCGGTATAAATGCTGGTATCTACACCCATAATTGTGGTTGACATCAAGCCCACAGTGCCAGCAACGCGGTAGCAATAGAGATACAAATCCTCAAAGGTTTCATAGCGACTGCGGTATAAATCCATGCGCTGACCCGCAATCATATCCCGAAAGGGTTGAATATCCAAAGGGAAATGTTGCAGGGTATCTACTAAAGCGACATCGTAATTATCTAGTGGGTGTCCAGCAAAAATTGAGTCCAGCTGCTTTTCCCATAGTTCTAAAGTTTCTGGGGTGGTTCTAGCAGCAGCAGGACCATCTACTAATTCATCTGTACGGCGACACCAAGCGTATATTGCCCAAACAGATTGACGCTTTGCCGGACTCATCAGCAATGTACCCAGGTAAAAGGTTTTGGCGTACTTGGCTGTGAGTTCTTGGCAAAGTTTGTAGGACTCGTCTACAGAGACCAGCGTTTTCATGCGCGGGGGTGAATCAGGCAGTTGCAGCATTCGTTGCGGGCGGTCGAGTTAGCGTTTGCAGGTTGGAAGTATTGGCTACCGATGGCGCTTGAGAGATCGCCTGTGCTGTTAGCTTACCAGAAAGCACTGCACCTTCCATACTGCCTAAATAGCGTTGCATGGTATAACTTCCGCTTAAAAAGAAGTTGGCTATAGGGGTTTTTTGGTCTGGGCGGTACTGTTGACGACCAGGGGTAGCTGTGTAAACTGAACGGGGCGTTTTGACGACATGAGACTTCAGCAGTTTTGCTGGGTTGTCTCCTGTAAAGTGGTCAGGGAAGAGTTTTTCCAACTCGGCCATAGTAGCGGAGATGATTTCCTCGTCAGATTTGCTAATCCAGTCTTTGGCAGGTGCGAGAACTAATTCCAGCATTGACCGATCCGGGTTAGCATATTCCCGACAGGTGTTACTCATATCAGCATAAACGCTGAGGAGGGGCGATCGCGAAAATAATAGATGATCAATATCTGTTAATTTCCGATCAAACCACAAATGCAGGTTAATTACTGGTACACCTTCTAAACCATCTAATTTCTGGAAAAATTCCATTTTTTTCCAAGGTTCTGGCAACATCACTTTTAATGGGTCAACCGACATGGCTGAAACGTAAAAGTCTGCTGTTACTATTTCATCTGGTTTTCCATCTAAACCCCGCAGCAAGAAACCTTTAACTGTACCATCGGAGTTCAGCAAAATCTCTTTTAGGGGCGCATTGAGTCTGACTTCTCCACCCCGTTTGGTAATGTAATCTACGATGGGTTGGCAAAGTCTTTCTGTGGGTGAACCATCTAAAAAGGCAATTTTTGATCCGTACCGTTCTTGTAAAAACCGATTGAGGGCGGTTAATAAAATTGTAGAGGAAACTTCTTCAGGGTTGATAAAAGTTAAGGCTTTGGAAGCAGCAATAAATACATCACTAGCGACTCTTTCACCTATACCTTGTCTTTTTAACCATTCAGCGAAGCTGTATTTGTCCATGTCCTCTACATACTGTTGACCCCGCACGATGGCAGGAAACAAACCAATGGCAAAACGGATCTTTTGTTCCCAGGTCAACATATCATTGTTCCGCATAATGGAAGCAATGATGTTAAATGGTGAGGGAATGTCAGGAACATCAAAACGGGAGAGAGTTCCTGGTTTATCTGGTTGGTTAAAAATCAGGGTATGCTGTTTCCACTGGAGTCGGTCTTCAATACCTAACTCTTTGAGTAGTTGTAACATATTGGGATATGCCCCAAAGAAGGCGTGTAAACCGGTTTCGTACCAGTCACCATCAGAGTCTTTCCACGCTGCTACTAAACCACCGAGTACATCCCTCCGTTCTAAAACAATGGGAGTGTAACCCTCATCTACTAGATATTTAGCGCAGGAAAGTCCTGCTAAACCAGCGCCGGCAATAGCTACTCGCATTTAAACCTACTGTTTTCAATATTTCTTAATAGTTTTGTCGTTTTCATTATACTTTGCATTCTGTTACATTTGGCATGGCTTTGGGAAATTGGTGACTGGTGACTGGTGACTGGTGACTGGTGATTGGGGACTGGTGATTGGTGACTGGTGACTGGTGACTGGTGACTGGTGACTGGTGACTGGTGACTGGTGACTGGTGACTGGTGACTGGTGACTGGGGAAACAGGAAATATTTACTTTCTCCTGCCTTCTGCCTTCTGCCTTCTTGATATTCTGAATATGAAAGATCTACAAAAATTCGGTAATCATTTAATTCTTGGTGTTTCTGGTACAACTCTTAGTGATGATGATAAGCGGGCATTGAGTGAGTTGAAACCCGTCGGGGTGATTTTTTTCGCTAAAAACTTTCTTGACGGTGTTCCTTATCCAGTTTGGTTAGAGAAGTTTAAAGATTTACTTAAACAAATTAAAGAATATACTGAACGGAAAACTCTATTTACCAGCCTCGATCATGAGGGTGGAAGGGTTGTTAGGACTCCATTTCCTATTACTCGTTTTCCTTGTGCTTACTTGGTGAAGTCCCAAGCTTATCAAGTAGCTAAAGCCACATCTATAGAATTAAAATCACTGGGAATTAATCTTTCTTTTTCCCCTGTCGCTGATATTTTTTCCAACCCCCAAAACCCTATTATTGGTTCTCGTGCTTTTGGTATTACTCCCAAAACTGCTAGTCAAAGTGCGCGGGAATATTATCAAGGACTCAGGGAAGAGGGTATACTTGGCTGTGCTAAACACTTTCCTGGACACGGAGACACTAGCACAGATTCTCATTTAGAGTTACCAATATTAAATTTAAGTTTAGAAGATTTACGAAACCGAGAGTTAATTCCTTTTCAAACATTAATTCAGGAACAAATACCGCTAATTATGACAGCACATATTTTGTTCCCGCAAATTGATCCAGAAGTTCCAGCGACATTATCTAAAACTATTTTAAATCACATTTTACGCCAAGAATTAAATTTTAAGGGCGTGATTGTTTCTGATGATTTAGATATGAAAGCTGTTGCGGATATGTTCATGCGTCCGGGAACAGTAGCACGGGCTTTTAATGCTGGATGTGATTTATTTATAGTATCACGAAATATCAATTCTTCCTCTCTAGAAAGAACCTATAAAATAGCCGAAGATTTTACTCATTGTTTGAGTAATGGTAGTTTAAATGAAGAAATAGTAGAAGCTGCTAGGGTAAGAGTCGAAAATTTATTAGAAATTACACCTCAATATCCAGTTTATCAACTGGAGAAAGAGGTTTTATTCAATCATGCAGAGTTAGCGATTACTTGCTGTTTTGAGTAGACATCTGGTTATATAGCGTTTCCCAGTCTCATGAGGTACACCCTAATTTATTTACTGTTACCAATTCCCAATTCCCAATTCCAAATTCCCATGCTATAAAGTAGAGACGTTCCATGGAACGTCTCTACAACTTCTCAAAGAAGTAGGGTATCTAGTTATTCATGAATTGGATTAAAAGCGGGATTTATTTTTAGTAGTTGAATCTTAGTGGAAGAAGCCTATAAATAAATCAATTTTGCTAGTCTTCCCAGCCTTGGTATTGGGCTAACAACGCTTCCTTATCTGTGATGCTACCAACTTCTGGGGGACTCAAGTAAGCAATACCCAATGCTTTGAGATATCTGCTGTAATTGAACTTACTTTTATCCTCTTTACCACCTTGTTCACCTTGTTCACCTTGACCACCGTTAATATTAGCAGCAAGTTCAGGAGTGAGTTCAGCAAACAATTCATTTTTGATGTTTAACATCAGTTTTTCTCCAAAATTCACCTGGGAAATAACGTTAGTTGAAAAATGATTTTTGTTATTCAACTAATCGCTTGATTTCTATAGTAAGTTTCCTAATTTTTAATTACCTCCGAATTAGATAATTGAATTTAGGTACTAATTTTAATATTGTCCAACTGCTGCGAGTTATTGAGATTAATATAAAAATTCCCTGACATATATAACGTAAAGTTTACGTTTTCAGCAAATGAGTTTTGGCTGATTTGTCAATAAGCGAGTTATTGAGAAATCAGTTAAAAATATTAGCTGTTAAATGCTGTAACTATTGTGTGGTAATGCTTCCAATATTTGCACTTAGTAATATCAATTTTTCTATCTCAGTAATATTTGGATGCAAGCTGGTTATGGATTAAGCTTTAGATGAGAAAATGCAACATTTATTAATATAAGAAGATATTTTAAAAGTCCTCTTAGACTTCTCCGAAAAAGATGTAGGGACAATTCATGAATTGTCCCTACGAATGGGTTTCAGGTTATGCTTATGTAATTTTCGGAGATATCTATTAATTTGTCATAATTTGTAGGGGCGAAGCATTTGGGCGATAATTTAACGGAACAATCACACATCTAGATATCCCAAATGCTTCGCCCTGCCCCCATAAATAGGTTCCATAATTTCTTTTCTGGAGATGTCTATTCTGTTTTGTCGGTGATGTGGGTTATGATCCTGATGATATGTACAATCGTGAATATAGATTTGAAGATGGTAAAAAAATCTATGGTTTTTACTTTAACCCATGATCATAATTAATTCTATACTTTTCGGTTAAGGTTTTGTACGCTATGCCCAAACGCCTCTTAGTGGTTGAATCACCCGGTAAAGTCAAAAAACTGAGTCAAATTCTCGGTACAGATTGGATAGTTCGCGCTAGTTGTGGACATATCCGCGAACTCAGTAACGAAGGTGAAGATTCACTAGGATTTACAATGGAAGGTAACAGTGTCCGTTGTAATTATATCCCCCGTGACCAACGGGCTAAAGAAACCATTCAACAACTTAAAACTGCTGTTAAACAAGTTGATGAAGTCATTTTAGCAACGGACCCAGATAGAGAAGGAGAAACCATTGCTTGGCATCTCAAAGAAACCCTGGGATTAAGAGAACCCAAGCGAGTAGTTTATACTGAGATTACACCATCGGCGGTTAAAAGTGCGATCGCTCATCCTAGAAAACTTGATTCTAACTTAATCGGTGCGGGATTATGTCGAGATTGTCTCGATAAGCTAGTAGGATACAAAGGTAGTCCTCTAGTTTGGGCATTAAATAATGGTGCAAAAAGCGTCGGTAGAGTCCAAAGCGCGACATTACACCTTATTTGTCAGCGCGAAAGAGAAATACAAGTATTTGTCCCCCAAGATTATTGGAGTGTGTGGGTAGATTATCAAGAAGGATTTCGCGTTTTTTACAAAGGTACAGCTAACACTCCCACAGAAACACCAGAAACGGAAACGGAAACCCACGATGATGCAGCTAGTAATAACCCAGACAAACCAGAATCTAAGCGGGTTTTATCAGAAGCAGAAGCAGATAGATTAGTTGCAGAAGCCAAACAACATCCCCATCAAGTCATCCAAGTTGAAGGTAAACTCACCTATCGTCAACCCCCTCCACCTTTTACCACTTCCACCCTACAACAAGCAGCCGGATCTAAACTGAAATTTGCCCCGGAAAAAACTATGCAGGTGGCACAGAAGCTATATGAGGCGGGTTTAATTACCTATATGCGAACAGATTCAGTGATGTTAAGTCCTGAATTTTGTGCCAGTGTGCGTAAGTGGTTAGAAGAACATGATCCGCAAAACGTACCACAACAAGTAAAAAAACATCGTAGTAGCAAAACAGCACAAGAAGCACACGAAGCAATTCGTCCTACAGATGTATTCCGTCCGTCGGTACAGTTACGAGCAGAATTACCTGAAGATGAGTTTAACCTGTATGTGATGATTTGGAAAAGAGCAGTTGCGTCTCAATGTCGTCCGGCACAGGTGAGAAAAACTCTAATAATTACTCAATCAGGTAATATTTTATGGCAAGCTAGGGGACAAGTTGTAGAATTTTATGGTTATGCGAAATATTGGCCTAATTTGGGTAAAGATGCCGTTTTACCAATTGTACAACAGGGGCAAAAATTAACTTTAGAAAATGCCGGACATGAAAAGAAACAAACCCAACCACCACCAAGATATAGTGAACCAAAACTCGTACAATTAATGGAAAGAAAAGGTATTGGTCGTCCTAGTACCTACGCGCCTACAGTGGCTACATTAAAGAAACGTAATTATATTGAATTAATAAAAGATCATCTTCATCCTACAAGTTTAGGGTTAGAAGTTGATGAGTTTTTACAAAAGGCATTACCAGATTTATTAGAAGCAGAATTTACCGCCAAGATGGAAGCCGAATTAGATAAAATTGCTGAAGGTAAAAATTCCTGGCAATCTTATTTAACTACTTGGAATGAAAGTTATTTTGTCCCTGCGCTGTCTAAAGCTAAAACTGTGGTTATTAATTCAGGAAATACTGGTAATAATCATGGTAAAGTTGAGCGTAAATATGAAAGTTCAAAAACCAAATGTCCTGAATGTAGTAACTTTTTAGTGAAAATTCCTAGTAGTAAGGTGAAGAAGAAATACTTTCTTAAATGTGTGAGTGGGTGTGAAAATATTGTTTTGTTTTGGAGTGATTTTCATAAACGTTGGGAAGCACCGAAAACAAAAATATCAGCAGATGAAAAGACTAATAAATCGGAAACTAAACTCACATCTTATCCTTGTCCGGTATGCAAGAAACCGTTGGAGGAGTATAGTTATATTAAAGATGGAGAGAATAAAACTATGTTACGTTGTTCTGGTCAAGATTCTTGGAAGGATAAAAAACATAAGGATGCGGCTTATTTTCATACCGCAAAAGGGTGGTGGAGTCCTAAGTTTGGGAATTTGATAATATAAAAATAAATTTATCATATATATATGTTTTAAAATACTGATTTGGCATGAAAGCAGTGGGTGATCTGAGATTTGAACTCAGAACCAGCGGATTAAGAGACTCCTAATATACAAAAAATCATGAAAAAATCCACCGATTGTAGTCGGTGGTATTCACAAAAATTAAAATTTTACCAGGGCATGATACAAACCGCTGTGAACTGATTCTGCATCAGAATCTGCAACGTTAGCTGCTGCATTTTACGTTGCACTTTGTGTATGTTTTGCGGTATGTCATAATCTTGGTGGGTTCATAATTTTATTGCTTAACCTCGCCTGCCAGTTAGGTTTTCTATGCCTGTAACTTAAAAAGTTATAGATTGGGAAGTAACGGAAGTAAAGGAAGTGCTTGTGTTACCGTACTTACCGCTACTTCCAAAACTTACCATTACTTACGGTCATGGAAGTGCAATTTTAAAAATGCAAGTGATTACGTACAAAAAAAACACCGCAAAATATGAGTCGCGGTGTTGCAGATGTTGAGTTAGGTTTTAAGCATTGTCTATATGTTTTTTCAGTTGTTTCAATTCAAACTGTAATGTATCCAAGTCTGTTGTCAAGAATCCCTGGTAAGCATCCAGCAATACGGCTATCCGGTCAAAATTCTTTTCGCTAAACTCATTCGTTAGTTGGATTGCCATATCAATGAGTTGACTATGCCATTTGAGTTCTTCTAATGCCTCAATGGACAAGTTGACAGATTCACCAATTGAGCTATTGGTGATTTGCTGAATTTTTGTCATGATAATAATGCCCTAATCAGTGGAGTTGATTTTGGTGAAGTCGTGCCAGTAGGAGAGACGGCCATCTCTCTTACTGGGGCGCATAACCGTAACAGTCTTGTTACGCTAATTTTTTCACAGTTATAAAAAAAGAAATCCAGTAAGCATTAATAGGAAGCGTGCGACGCTACGACTTATCGCCATCTGTAAACACTGCTGTTTTTTCTTATGTACACATTCTAAATCATGGTTTGATTTCTGTCAACAAAAGTTGTTGTTAGTACCTGTTTACATCTATGCAGTATTTGATTACAATGTAAACATCGTCGTCTACACTATGGTCAACAATGGCAAGTAAAGTAATCTCGTTCCGCTTAAGTGATTATGAGATTGAGGTATTGCAATCTCTACAGTCCCCAGATGATGAAGAGTCGTTAAACGTAACTGCTGCCAGATTACTGAGAAGTATATTAGGCACGTCTACAGAAGATAACAAGCCTGTAGACAACATAGGCATTCAGGAAATAATTAGACGGGAAATAGAAAATATCTTGGGTGCGTCTGAAATTCTCAACAGTGCAAATATCCAAGAACTGATCAGGCAGGAAGTAGAAAAAGCGATTGCCAGTGAGTTTGATGAACGCCTGGGGGAGTTGGTCGCTTGAGAGATAACACCCAAACTCTCAGGCAGTCAGTAAATTATGAGGCAGTACGCGACAAAGTATTGAAAAAGCTGAAAGTAGGCAGACAATCAACCCCAGGTAAGGCAATTGACGCATTTATCAAAGAAATCACATCACAAGGAGTTTAATTCATGTCAGATATAGAAAAGTTCAGTGAGTTGGTGCAAGATGCACAACGAGAGGACAGCTATGTTAACGCTACCAAATGGGCTAAGGCTTTTGGTTATAGACTAGATAATTGGAAGGAGTTGCCAGAAACAAAAGCAAGACTCAAGGCGTTAGAAGAAAATACCCTGAAAAATAGGGATTCAGTGACAGAAGATGCTAATAATACAGTGGATACTGAATGCCCAAAAATTAGGGATTCAGTAATGGAAGGCTTCAATAATACAGCCAATACTGAATACCTAAAAAATAGAGGGACAAAATCTCATAAGTTCATTTATTCAACTGGTAGGGGATATGGTGCTGTAACCTGGGTTCACCCAATCATGGCAGTTCACCTCGCCAGCTATCTTGACCCGGCGTTTGCTAACTATGTTGCTGAGGTTTTCGTCAGGTATATTACTGCAGATCCATATCTTGCGGCGGACATTGCCTCAAGGCAGGAAACCACCAAAGGGCTGGACATTATCAATGAGGCGGTTCAGGAACGTTATAAGTTTCTCAAGTCTCGTTTAACCAGGAACTATTACATAATTAGAGATGGTTGGGGTCATAAATTGCGCTACAACACCAAAACCAAAGGCATTGAATTAGATGGGCGTGTTCTAGATTTAGATGACCTTCATCTCGAAATAGCAGTAGACCTTAATTTAGACATCAAGATCCAGGATGCGAAAGATATTGTGAAAAATCTAGCCATAGTGAATACCTATCCTTCAATGGACGAGGAAGATCAAAAGAGGTTCTACAGCACGTACTGTCAGGGAATCAGGTTCTTCAACTTTGTCCCCACAAAAGACTGTCCAAAAATAAACGTTGGGGATGGGAAAAATTAAATTACGAAAAAAATAGAAATTTTGACTTTGGAGATGCGACAGGTGTAACAGGTGCAACTTATCCCGAAACTATTGATATATCTACAATCCAGCCTGTTGCACCCCCTGTTGCACCCCCTGTAACAGGTGCAACTTATCGAGAATTTCAAGAACCTACCCAAGAATCTACTACTGAACTAGCACAAGGTATCAATAATTTAGCTGTTACTCCGGTTACACCCCCTGCAACAGGGGTGCAACAGCTAGAAAGTAGTGATATCAAGGAAGTTGCACCCCCCCCACGAAGTTGCACCCCTTAGCGTGAGTTTTAAGGTTGGCGATTTTGTTTTGATAGACAGAATGGCTAATGCTGTAAATAGTGTTTTTGAAAAGACTGTTGTACAAATAAAAGGAATTGCCCCCCCGTACTTCAGAACAGATTACGGGAATCACCTTGTCTGTGATTTAGAAAAAGTCGAACCTTCAATAAGCGCAGATTTCCTCAGAGAATGTATATCGGCTCAAGATTGGGAGATGCTTGAGCAATTAGCTGTAGGTTGGTGTCAGGAATTTAAGAGGGCGGTTTATGGATGCTTGTCCAGTGAAGAGCAGCAAGCTATCAAACAAATGAAACAGCCCGCGCCGAAGAAACCAGTGAAGGCGATTAACCTACCTATACTCGAAGTGGGGCAAGAATATTTTTCCGCAATAAATCAGCAGATGGTGAGAGTAGTCTCGATCCAGGATGGTCTAGAAGTTTGTGACTGTGAGTTGAATGGGAAGCGCATTGTTTGTGACTTTGGGGATTTGAGAGCGATTCCGACTTCCCAAACTTTAGCAGTTGACTTAAACGATGGGGTTGAAATTCTGGTAGGCAAGTATAAAGGCAAAAAAGCTACCATATCAAGCCAACTCTGTGAACATGGTCCCCTTTTCTTAAAAATTGAAGGGGTTAGAGCGTCCGTTAGCAGCAAGTTCAAGTTTTGGGGGCATCAGTTAAAGGCACTATGACTAACAAATGGGGAGAAAGGCTATCTCCTGACTCCTGACTCCTGACTCCTGAAAGGCACTATGACTAACAAATGGGGAGAAAGGCTATACCCATCTCCCCTGGTCAGTTAAGTTTGTTCATTCAATAAATTCTTGATTCCTTAATTACCTTTCCTTTGCTGTATACAATGGTGAAGCTCAACAAATCTATCTTCCAGATTTGATAAGCGGGCGGACACCCTCTTATCCAAATTTTTAATTATTGATTCCATAGCCAAATAATTGGTTTTGGTTTTGGAATCAATTTGTAATTCTATTTCCTCTTTAAAATTTTTGAATATTTTATATAGGAAAGAGGCAAGAGCAATTTCTATTCCTATAAATCCTATTAATATCTCGATTTCCGCCACAAATTCACCTCATTTTAAAATCGCCAAGCTAATTTATTAATTGGTTTGTTAATTGATCTATTTTGAAATTTAAATTTGCAAATTCTTGGGCTAATGTAATATCTTCCGTTGTATCGTCAGTCCCCGTATATTGCCAGCACTGCAAACTGACAGACTTAAACCAAGTAGGGAAGTAGAAAGAAAGAGTATATTCAACAGTCACCTTGGGGAAGAAAATTATAGTTAATTTATTCACATACAAAAATTCGGGTTTACTCGCCACATCTGAAACACCCCCCACAGTTAACCCACTTCTAAATTCCCTAACAGCACAACCTCCAAAAGTCCAGCGCCGTCCTTCCGGCACGGTCGTACTGATATAGGCCGCAATAATAGATGAGGTTAAAATTATTGGGGCGGTAGCCGGGGGAATAGGGATGTGAGAAGATTCGCCGCCAGTAGTGCCAGCAGTGGCTGAAAAATTAAAAATAGAATCCCAATTAGAACTATTAAATTCAACTACACGCCCCATAATTAGAACCCCATTAACCTCGCATTTTCATCATTGATTTCTAAAAAATCATTGACATCAATTTGGGCAATTTCCAAACAATCAAGAAAATCTTGAAAGGAAATTTCACCAGCCATAAATTTCTGCCTAGCCAGACTGGCGACTTCCTCTCTCTCTATTAAATTCTTGATTTCATCTTCACACGCCCCTCCAGGATGAATTTCTATCAAGAATAAAGTCATCAGAATTTCTCAGGAATGAAGGAGACAGACCTACTGGGAGTTTGTTCAATCAGTGCGATAATTGCCCCTTTTTGTTCGGAGAAAGATGGGTTAGAGGTTGTTCTTCCTAGTGGGAAAGTGTACGACGATGAAGCCTTTGATTTGTAAGGCAGACCCGTCAGTTTGGATGTTCTCGTCTGAGCGGTAGTTCCTGTTACATTGCGTGCAACTGCCTTAGCAGGTTTGAATCCCGCTAACTTAATAGCGGTATCCCCAGATGGTGCTAGTTGTGCTATCCCTAAAGCATCTTCGGTCAAACCAACAATTGAAAACTTTTCGGCACTGCGATTACTGATTTCCACAATTACTGAAGTAATATCAGCCGCTGGATATCCAAAAGGCTTGATTTTTACCAGATTTAATGAACCAGGGAGACTAGGAATAGATCGTGGGTAGTCGAGATCCACCTTACCGGCTTTGTAGTCCTGGAATTTCCGGAGGACAGTACCTGCTGGTGCGTCAGGTACTGGAGATCCTTCTGCCGCTCCTGGGGTTGGGACTGTAGGCTATATACCTAAACATTTCTGGTAAAACCTCCACAAATCTCCTCGTGGTATGCTATGATTATAGTATTGAGGTCGAGATCATGTTAAGGAAGAAAGTTATTCGTGTTAGTTCTACAGAGTTTGAGCTTGATGATGGTTCTGTTTTCCCTCACGCAGTTGAGTTGGAAGAAGTACCTACTCCCGAAGAATTTCAGAAGTTCTATGATCATTGGTTTTCCATATTTGAGGATTTAACTGATGGAGAGGCTTCTGACGATAGGACAAGTTGCAAAGCAGCTTAATGTCACAATTAAAACTCTTAGACTTTGGGACAAAGAAGGTAAACTAGTAGCTGTAAGGACTCCTGGTAGACACAACATATGAAGCAGAGTTAGTTGAAGATATGCTATCTCTTATGTCTTCTTTTTCGGCTCGAATTTATGGTAAGCGTTCGGCCGAGCGGAGGAAGAAGAAATGATATTAGTTGAGAGACACATGATTA
>NZ_JACJUZ010000117.1:0-9450 GCF_014299995.1 Sphaerospermopsis sp. LEGE 00249
GGACTGGGGACTGGGGACTGGGTAATCATTTTATTTTTCCCAATTACCAATTACGAATTACCAATTACGAATTACCAATTACGAATTACCAATTACGAATTACCAATTACGAATTACCAATTACCAATTACCCATTACCCATTACCAATTACCCATTACCCATTACCAATTACCAATTACCCATTAATTTTGAGTAGTAATTAATTCTAGTTCAATTCTATCTTCATCAGGTTGTGTAATTTTCACCTCAACATTAGGAGCAAAGTATTTAGTCATTTTCTCATGTTTTTGTAGCCAAATATCAAGAGGAATAAAAGGCGAATCAAATTCTAAAATCAAGGAATAAGCACCGTTAATTTCTATTTCTCTTAAACCAGTCACTACTGGACGTTCTTCATCGTTAGGATTCAAACCTAAGTATGTTAACGCCCGGTCTAAATGAGCTTCTTGTCCGTAGCAAAATCTAGTTATGTCAGTGCGGATTTTATTTTGAGTTACAGTAGCTTGTTGTTTTCTGAGTGCTAATACTGATTCTGTGGTAGGTTGGCTAAAGGGTATGGGCTTGAGTTCATTAGCTTTGAGTGCTAAACCTCCCAGCAAGAGAGGAAAGCCATAAAAAAAGCCCACCAAGTTGAGAGTCGCGTTATCAGCAGCATAAGCGACGAAACCGACAATGGTTAATATGCTACCCAAGGTTAAACCGAGTGTTCCCAAAGAAATTTTGCCCAGCATGATTTGAAATGTTGATCATTTCTTAACATCTTACCCAGATCCACGACTTCTTTGAGAAGTCAGCGATCTATTCTTGATTGATCAGCTTTAGCCGATTTTGCGTTAAGTTTAATGAAGAATAGGTAAGATAGGAATAAAACAATGGATCTACAAACACTTAAAGAACGAATTGCCTCAGTTCAAAGTAAACGTGAATACTTGCTGAGTCTTCTGGAACAACCAAATTTAGGCACTTTGAGAGTTGATGTAAATCAAGCTTTAGAAGAATTAGATGATTTAATTGATGAATTTAGACGCAATATTCCCGAATCAGAAACTAATTAATCTAAAATAAGCAAAATCAAAATATACGTCGGCAACCGTAATTTTCCGGTACAGCCGACAATCTTGATTTTTCTAAAAAAATCTTCACTAACCCATCACTGAATTGTTGATAGCACGCTGGCCTAGTTGTCTAACCAAAGCGATGAGTTCTGTTGTGGGTACATCTTTTTTGCAAACTTCATCAAAACTGGGTATTGCCTTTGTTTGTTGCAAGTGTGCATCATCTATTGATGAATAAGCCAGGATTTGAGTATTTGGAGATATAGATTTAATATAACCGGAAGCACGCCAACCATCCATAACTGGCATATGTAAATCTAGCACAATTACGTCAGGGTGGGAACTTTTGACCATTTCTATAGCCTCTTGACCATTACTAGCTAAACCTACAACTTGCATATTCTCTTGAGCAGAAAAAGCGAACTGTAGGGTTAAACGAGTTAGTTCATGATCATCAACCAATAGAACGCGCAAGGAAAAAGACTCACAGGACAACATTACCATTCCCGGAAACTGAAAATTATATACAAGAGTATCTATAGTTTATGGGAGTAAGTGCCTGTCTTAACTCTATCCTACGGATGAATAACGGGTGTTTGTGTATAAAGAAATGATTAAGTTTTGCGGTAGGAGTCGGGAGTTATTAATTTTGGATTTTGGATTTTGGATTTTGGATTTTGGATTGTTTTTGTTACAGCAATTTTGGAGTAAATGAGGTATACCAATTTTGGAGGATAGTTTTAAAACTTGAAGTTCAATCGGTTACTGTACCTCATCAACCTCGAAACTGCTGTATCTCCCATCTAAAATCTAAAATCTAAAATCTAAAATCTAAAATTGTCTTCCCCAGTCACCAGTCCCTGTTTATGTGGTGTGTGTAGAACGTAAAGCCATAGACATGAGAATTTTTTGAGAATTAGCTTCTTGAGAATCATCATAGGGTCGTCTTTGGATATAAGTACCATCAGCTTGTAAATCCCAAGCTTGACGATTATCTGCTAACATAATTCCCAGAATTTCTTGCAAATCTTTAGCAATTTCTGGATCTCTAATAGGTGTGATAACTTCGACTCGACGATCTAAATTACGACGCATCCAGTCAGCACTGCCGATATATATTTCTTCTTGATTATTGTTGTAGAAGTAAAAAATGCGGGAGTGTTCTAAAAAGCGACCGATAATGCTGATAATGCGAATATTTTCACTGATGTCTTTGAGTCCTGGACGCAAGCAACATATACCCCGGACTATCAAATCAATTTGTACGCCAGCACGGGAAGCATTGTATAGGGCAGTAATAATTTCCGGATCGACGAGGGAATTCATTTTAGCAACAATGCGCCCGGAAAATCCATTTTGGACATTTTCCATTTCTCGGTTAATTAGTTCGAGAAAGCGATCGCGCATATTCACAGGTGCAACTAATATTTCTCGATAGGTTTTTTGGCGAGAATATCCTGTTAAGAAGTTAAACACATCTGTTAAATCAGCGCCCAATTCTTCCCGACAACTCAACAATCCCAAATCTGTATATAGTCGTGCTGTTTTTGGGTTGTAATTTCCTGTCCCAATATGTACATAACGACGCATCCGAGCTTTTTCTCGGCGCACTACCATGACAATTTTGCTATGGGTTTTTAGACCGACTAAACCATAAACAACGTGAACACCAACTCTTTCTAAACGTCTAGCCCAGTAAATATTATTTTCCTCATCAAACCGGGCTTTTAATTCTACTAATACAGAAACTTGTTTACCATTTTCTGCGGCGGCAATTAAAGCATTAACAATAGGTGAATCCCCGGAAGTCCGGTAAAGCGTCATTTTGATAGCTAATACTTGAGGGTCCCAGGCAGCATGGGTAATAAAACGCTCCACTGTGCCGGAAAATGATTGATAGGGATGATGTACCAGTAAGTCTTTTTCCCGAATTACCGCAAAAAAATCTTTTCCTTCTTCTACGTCTAATACATCTGGGTCTATACTGGGTTCTCTGAGGCGTTGCAAGCGGGAAGGAACAACGGACTGACGTGGGGGATCTTTCAGTTCTGGCAATGGTAAAGCCATAAAATACATTAAGTCTCGCAGTCCTAATAAACCATCTACGGCATAAACGTCATTTTCGCTTAATTCCAAATCTTGCAATAACCGAGAACGTAAAACTTCTGGTGTTTGGGATTGAATTTCTAGCCTAACTGGTGTTCCCCCCATACGACGTTTACGCAATTCTTGTTCAATAGCTAATAATAAATCATCGGCTTCGTCTTCTTCGAGTTCTAGATCAGCATCCCGTGTAATGCGGAAGGGGTGATATTCCTGAATATTCATCCCTGGAAACAGGTATTCTAGATTGTGGGCGATCGCCTGTTCCAATGGTACACCGATCCAGTTAGCGGTTTTTCCGTTGTTGTCAATTCCTAACTCTGATGGTAAAGGTATAAATCGCGGTAAAACATTAGGAACTTTAACTCTGGCAAAAAATTCTTCTTCTGTTTCTGGGTTTTTCACCACCACAGCTAAATTTAAGCTGAGATTAGAAATGTAGGGAAAAGGATGACTAGGATCAACTGCTAAAGGAGTCAGTACGGGAAAGATTTGTTCTTTAAAGTAGTTATCTAAATAATTTCGCTGTTTTTCATTCATTTCTATATATTTCAGAATATGAATACCATGATTAGCTAACAGCGGTTGTAAAACTTGTTCAAATTGTTCGTTCTGTTTTTTTACCAACGGGTTCAGGTGCAACCTAATTTCATCTAGTTGTTGTTCGGGTGTCCGTCCATCAGGAGTTAAGGAGTTTACTTTAGCGTCTACCTGTTGCTTTAATGCTGCAACTCGCACCATAAAGAACTCATCTAAGTTAGAACTAAAAATAGCCAAAAATTTCAACCGTTCCAGTAGTGGGGTGCGCTGATCACAAGCCTCGTGTAATACTCTACTATTAAACTCTAACCAGCTTAATTCGCGGTTGATATAGTATTTTGAATCATTCAGGTTAATGCTAGGGGCAGTCTTTTTAGATTTTGGCATAATTGATTACGGGCTAGTAGATGTCACGCAGAAGGCACGAGGTAAGAGGTAAGAGTTAATATTTAGATGTAGTAGTTAATTAATCTAACTAATATATTAATTTTTGGTTAAGAGATATTTAAAAATGGGGAAATATAGAAGTTGTAAGTTGGACGAAAACAAACTGTTCTATTCCCTATTCCCTATTCCCTATTCCCTATTCCCTATTCCCTATTCCCTAGTGTAATGTTTCAAGCTACTCGTCGCCGTCTTGCTCTTTGGTACACTGCTGTTACTGCTATCTTACTACTCTTGTTTGCCACTGGGGTATATTTATATGTCCGCAGCACTCTGATAGAAAGAATTGATGATACCCTAAATCATGTGGTGGAAGTGGTAGAGCGTTCTTTAGTCATTGAGCCTGTTAATGTACAACCTGATGAACTCCGTGTCAATGTAGAAGCGAGTTTTCGGAATAATGCTGATACAGCGGAAGATGATCATATTGACCTAGAATGGTTTAGTCCCACTGGTGAATTACGGTGGTCAACTTTTTCCGAAGCTTTAAATATTCCTATTCATAGCAATACCGGTGAAACTGTGCGAGTGGTGGGGATGGGGGGATGGGGAGACTCAGAACTGTTATTGCGACAAGTTACCCATCGGGTAGAGGTGGGAAGACAGGTTTTAGGTTATCTGCGTGTGAGTCATCCTTGGTTTGAAGTGACTAAACCCAGTCGTCAGTTAATTTTTGATTTGGGTTTGGGTACTGGGTTGATGGTGCTTTCGGTAGCTGCTAGTGGTTGGTTTTTGTCTGGTAAAGCGATGGAACCTGTGGGGGAGTCTTACCAACGGTTAAAACAATTTACAGCTGATGCTTCCCATGAACTCAGAAGTCCGATCGCTTTAATTCAAACTAATGTACAAGTGGCGTTGGCTGATTTAGACTTAGAATCTAGTAGTATTTCTCATTATCGTCAACAGTTAAAATTAGTAGAAAGATTAACTCAGCGTTTGGGTAGGTTGGTGAATGATTTATTATTTCTTGCACGACAAGATAGTGGTATTGGTGCAGTTTTATTTTCACCTTGTCCTGTGGATGCTTTGTTAATAGAAGTGGTGGAAGAACAACAACTTTTAGCTACAGACAAGGAAATTTATCTAACTTTGAATTTAGTTGATCCGCCAGGGGAAATTGACCCAGAATTACAGGAAAATTGGTTTACTGTGATGGGTAACTGGGATGAACTGGTAAGGTTATTTACAAATTTAATTGGTAATGCTTTGCAATATACTCCAACTCAAGGAAAGGTACAGGTGGAGTTAGGGCGAGTTGCGGGAATGCGTTATGGTTTTACTTGTTTACAAATTAAAATCAGTGATACGGGAATTGGTATTCCTAGTGAGTCTTTACCACGATTGTTTGATAGATTTTATCGTGTAGATCCAGCGCGTTCTCATCAAAGTCGGGAAATAAGGGAAAATAGCACTAGCTCAGGTTTGGGTTTAGCGATCGCTCAAGCTATTGTGGAACATCATCAAGGACAAATTCAAGTGGAAAGTGTTGTTGGTAAAGGTACTACTTTTATTGTCACTTTACCCATCTCTCTGGAGTATTAAATATAATTCAGTAGGGGCAAACCCCCTGTGGTTGCCCTCAAGAGTCGGTAGAAGTCGGGGATCTGGATATTAGGTATGACATTTTTTACGGTTGAGTTACTTATTTATGCAACATTTGTTTCTTGTGATAGATGAAGAAAGCTAGTTGCATAATTTAATATGAGAATAGCATTTACCAAGCTAGTGAGGTACAAAGTTTTTTATGTTAGGGAATTGGGAATTGAGAATTGAGAATTGAGAATTGAGAACAGTAAATAAATTAGAGTGTACCTCATGAGACTGGGAAACGCTATATCTATAGGAATAATATTTGAATTTTGAACAAAAATCCGTACACATCACTAATTAAATTTTGAATTTTGATTTCATTGATAGATTGGAATGTCTATTAATATTGATTAAAAATTGGTTATATATAGAATATAGGAGGATTAAATGCCAATTTATATCAGAGAAGATGTCACTTACAATTTACTCAAAAAAATCAACGAAACTGGTCAGGGAATGCACGAAATACATTTTAATCAAGATGATTTTCCTGGACATAGAATCACAATTTCTGACTTTTTAGGACATTTAGATTATTTAAATCAAAAGCATTATATCAATGCTGAGTTTACAGGTAATGCTTACGCAACTCAAGAAGATGTTCCTGATTTAATTCATCCCCAGGAATTTGATTTGCGAATTGCTAATACTCTGGGCGCACCGGATGGACCATTACCACATTTGATTACTTTCAAAAAAGCAGAAATGACGGAAAAAGGTCAGAAACTATTAGAGAAATTAGAAGATAATAAACCAAAAGTATCAAATGGAAAACCAGCAGTTGCTATTGCTGATAAAAATCTACCTTTTTTAGAAAAGGTGATGGTTAAAAGTGGGGTGACAGATATTTTTGATGCAAGAGATTTAACAGAAGTTGTATTTCGGGTAATGCGGGATTTAATGAATACTGAAACTGCTGACAGAGTAGAAGTAGAACTGCATGAACCAGCAGAAATAACTAAAGATAAATCCCTGCAATTAGAAATTGCTGATTTATGGCATGATACAAATCCAATTGTGGCATTTTTAAGCCGCATACGTCCACCTTTACAACCGATAGGAATGTTTAAAGGAATTGATAGCGATCGCTTTTTATTTAGAGTTGCAAATGAAGGTGGAATGCCACCAAATGTAGAAGTAGAACAAGTAATTAAAGCTGTATTTTCTGCCACAAAAGACGAATTATCACCAGAAATAATTCAAGAAATTTCCATCTGGTTGCCTGATAAAATTCGCCAACTTTGGGAAGAAGGTTAAGAAGGTGACAGGGAACAGGTGAGAGGTGACAGTGTAAGAGGGAAGAGGGGATATAAATCTACAATCTACAATCTACAATCTACAATCTACAATCCAAAATCCAAAATCCAAAATCCAAAATCCAAAATCCAAAATTAATAACTCCTGCCTCCAGACTCCTTACAAATTACCGTCCTTTGAGTTCGTTAAGACTATTGAGTAATTTTGCTTCTTGTTTGATGTCATCTAATTTTCGTGCTAGAGAAAGTGCCTGTTGATAAAAATTGCGTGCTTGGGGATAATTCCGCATTTTTTCATAAAGTTCACCAGAGGATACTAAAGATTTTAATTCTTCCCTGGGACTATTCAAGAATTTAGCGATCGCAAATCTTTGTTCTAGCAATTCCAAAGCCCGTTCATAACGGCCAACAGCAGTATGAGCAGTGACTAAACCATCAATTGCTCGTAATTCGTCAGGGCGGACAAAATTGATTTTTGCTAACCGCATTGCTGTGCCATAACTGGCGATGGTATTTTGATAATCTCCTGCGAAAAGATAGGCATCACCTAAATTATTCAGGGTGTTAATTTCACCAATTACATCTCCTGTTTTGCGACGAAAAATTAAAGCAGTTTCCGCTAATTTAATTGCTCTGTTATAATCTCCTAATCTTGTGTATACAAGACTTAAATTACTGAGTGAAAGTCCTTGTCCTTCAATATTTTCGAGATTACGAGCCATAACAAGTGCATCTTGAATAGTTTGTCCTGCGGTTTTTGGTTCGCCTTTTTGCAGGAACAAAGTACCAAGATTATTAAGTGCAAAAATCTGATTGTGAAAATCCTGATTATCACGAGCTATACCCAAGCGACGACGGATAGCATCTTCAGCACCTTTGAGATTACCTAATTGCAGATAAGCACCAGCGAGTAAATCATAAGTTACTCCCTGGGATTTCATATCACCAAGAGAGTGATATATTTCTAATGCCTGTAATCCCGATTCAATAGTTTTTTCCACAAAACCAGAAGCATATTGTTGTTTACCTAACCGCAGTAATCTATCAGCTTTTTCTCGAATAGGCTTAACATTTAAGGATCTGCCAATAGGATGATTTAAAGGACTATGAAGTTGTTTGGTAATCTCAATAGCCTTTGCCTGTTGAGGAATGAGAACAGCAATAGATAATATACCTAATAAAGCGTAAATATTCCCATGTTTCCATTTACTAATTTGTTGTAAAAACAGGGAAGAATTGAAATTGCCAAGGCTATGCCCTGATAAAAAATGCCGTTGTTCCATAAAACTTAACCGTGAAATTTCGGCTGTAAATAGTTTGTAAATAAAATGATTCAACAAAAAGTTTGATTTTTATAGCCGTAGACAGAATAGTTAGGACATCAATTGATCATGAAAGTCTGACTACAATAGGATCTCACTCCTGACTTCTGACTCCTGCTATAATTCCTGCTATAATTGCAGAATAGCTGCTGTTGTATTGATACATAAGTTAAGTTTAAGCAATATCTTCACCTAAGTAAATAGCGCGAATATCAGCTGGTAATTTGTCTTCTAGCATACGATAACCTTCTTGAAGCAAATTGGCTACTTGTTGAGGATAAATTTTTTCACCTTCAGCTTGTAAGTAAGCAGAAATGCGAGTTTCACTCCAATGGAAAGTTTGCGCCATTAAGACAATTAAGCGCAATAATGGCGGTACTTGATCTAATGCCTGTTCTATATAACACCATAACGGGGGTGACGTGTCTTTAAGTGAATAATGAATAGCCTCCGTTGGTGGTAGTTTCATTTCATTAATACAAAAAGCTGTAATGTTGATTAACCAGTTTTGCAGAGTTAATACTTCTTCCCCTGTTTCTGGGTTAGTTAAATATAGTCCACCGAGTTCATAATATATATGTCGCCAAGTCAGCGCAAATAGATAATCTGCCTGGACAGGCGATCGCGCCGAATGTTGAATCAAAGTATAGACTATAGGGCTATAACGGCAAAAAATAGCAGTAAAGTATTTGCCATGATCAGGATAGCGCCTCAACAAAGTCAGCAGTTCTTGATCACTGTGATGAAACAGCGACTTCACCAGCGGATGGTTAGCTTCAGGAAAGGATGGTATTTGCACAAGCGTTTTAGTAAATGGTTGTTAAAATATACATAGTCAAGGTGAGTAATCAGTCATGGGTAATTGGTGATTGGTGATTGGTGATTGGGAAAAATGAAATTGTAGAACTTACACGCAAGCCATAGAATAAACTAACCACAGAGCTACAGAGAACACAGAGAACTAAGGGTTTGAGAGATAGATATTTTGCATAATTTTTGGATTGATTCCTAGTCCCCAGTCCCCAGTCCCCAGTCACCAGTCCCTAGTCACCATATTTACCAGTGATACCCATTGTGTAACACTGAGGTCTTCGGCGCGAGATTGGGGATTAATATTTAATTGTTCCAGTAATTGCGTC
>NZ_JACJUZ010000118.1:0-9400 GCF_014299995.1 Sphaerospermopsis sp. LEGE 00249
TCTCTTGAAATCCCAAAAAATGCACACTTTTTCCGGTATACCCTTCAAAACCCTTGCACTAATTTCTGTGTTTATCAGCCTCTAACCTTTGATATATCAAGGTTTTAGGTTTATTCAGCAAACCCTACCCTGGCTAATCATAAATAAAGGACAGGCAGGATGCCTATCCCACAAGATAGGATAATTTATCCCATTACCCATTACCAATTACCCATTACCCATTACCAAACTATAACCAATCTCGATAAGCAGAGATTTCATTTACGCCAATTTCAAAGGGCATTCCTTTACCAAAAGGCGGATAAACTCTAACTTTTGCTTCTTTGGTAAATGGTTCTAAACTTTTACCAAATTGGGGAATATTGCTGACTATATGCCAGTAAGATACTATATCAGGAGCGTCAATAATTAATAACAGAGCATTACCGTTTTTGGTGATATACCAATGACAGTTAGATAGCAAGACTTGGGTAATGCGATCGCAAGCGTAATAAAAGCATCTGCCAATAGATTGCTCTAATTCCATTTGTAACATTCCGTCCTGTTTTGTCACCTCTACGGGAGGTAAATCATCAGGAGGAAGTAACGGCAGTTTAGACATAATTTCGCACCTCTTGATTGTAACGCTGCAAACTCTCAAGATTTTTTACAGAAATAAAGATGAGGGTTTGAGTGCTATTGTGCTGATATTTTATTCGTCCTGGAATTTCTTGATTTTGTCGCGGCAGGTTTGAACATCCCCAATTATCCAATTTTCCAGCAAATAATCTATTTCATAACAGATATTTGTTTGATAATAGGATTGTTGGGGATGGGGACTATTCTGCATTACTTGAGTCGAGTTAGCTATGGTTTTCTGGCTAAATTTATGGATGAAAGGTAAGGCTTTATTTACCGCTTCATCATCAGTTTTAGTCACAAAAAAGAACCGCGCTAACAGAAATTGATCTGCACCACTGTTATTGATTTGTCGATATCTGATGACAGTATTTCTCAATCTCAAAAGAGAAAAAGGTGGAATCCTCATTAAACTAAAAGAATCGTCACCAGCATATTTAACTACATCATCATCACTAGCGATATTGCAGAAAAGTCCTATTTTCATGATTGGCTATATTCTAGACCGCCACTAAATGCAAATCCAACCATAAACGCGGTTCCGACTGTCTTAATTTAGATAGTGGATCGCGGAGTAATCTTTTAGCATTTATGCAAACTACCTGAATAAGTCCCATATTTTCTGCTACTTCTCTCAATATTTCTTTTTGTGATTGTACTAATGGCATGATGTCATCAGAACAATAAATTCCTATATATTGAAAGCGTCTAGCAGGTCTTCCCCAAAAAGAGGTGATAACTTTCACATGGCAATTTTCCAATATTTCCCCAAGGTCAGGGTAATAATGGTCTAAGATTCGTGTGAATTCTTGAGCTAGGATATCTTCAGTAATCATTTGACTGATATTTCTGATTGATATTTCTGTAGCGTCTATTACTACTATTTAGTATAACATAATCTTGTTATTTAAACATGACAATTTAGCAGGTTTTTCTAAATAAAATATTAATTTCTAGTAGTCAGGAGTCAGGGAGAAATTATTTGTATTTTCCCAGTCACCAGTCACCAATCACCAATCACCAGTCACCAATCACCAATCACCAATCACCAATCACCAGTCACCAATCACCAATCACCAATCACCAATCACAAAAAGAGGTGAACTTTAAAAAAGCATCACCTCTAATATAATGACCATTTATAATTAATTCAAAATTACTGAACTGTATAGCACAAATAAATTTTGAACTAAGTCCTGTATTTATCAAACATTCTGACTCCTGAATTCTTACCTTATCGGGAATTGCGTTCAGCGACTAAAACATCAGCGAGAATATTTGGTAGATTTTTCAAATCCATATATCCTTCAGAACCAGAGATAGGAGACATAAATGTATAATTTGGGTCACAGGCTCCTGTATCATAAACTTGGATAAACCATTTATCAGGAAAACCTTCCACACCCAATTCTACAATGTACCAATATTCACCCATTAATTGCGAGTTAATGATAGTAAACCAATCTCTGTATTCTTCCGCAATGTTCCAGTCTGCTAACAGAAATTCTAAAGCTATTTTTCCTGCATCAGTTGAAGTCAATAGCATTATTACTCCTGAGTTGCAACCTCATTGGAAACATCAGGATATAAACCTAATTGTTTCGCTAATTCTTTAGCTATAAAAAATAAAAATTGAGCGCCATCTTGATTACCTTCATGGGCAAACATAGTCGCAACTTGTAGCATTGTGTGTATCAAACCAGAATCAACTAATTCGGGTTGAGCTTCCAATACCTCTGGTTCTTGTCCATTAGGACATCTGAGTAATTCATCAATCAAATTAAAATACTGAGTTTGGCGTTCTTCTGACATGGTAATTTACTTTATGGTGAACAAGAAACTTGAAAATTATTGCTTTATTTTCAGGATTCAGATACAGTATTGACAATTAATGAGAGTTTTCGAGTCATGATTGATAATTGATGAAAAACTTGCTTGAAGTATATCCCTCATAAAAACAATATTCTGACTCCTGACTCCTGACTCCTGACTCCTGACTCCTTACGATTTATTGTTCAATACTTTGTTGCCAAAGTCTTTCTAACATTTCTACTTGCGCTTTGAAAACAGCAGCACGATAAACAAGATATCTATCGTAAGCAATGATTCCCAAACCAATACAAATAGGTGTAGCTAAAACCAACCATTGCAAAATTGTGACGATTTTATATTGTTCAACAATCATTTGCAGTTGGAGAAAAAAATTATTTGCAGGTATTTTTTTTTGAGTTAGAGATTCCAGAGTATTTACACTCTGATTTGAGAAAGAAAAAGAAGCATAACCTTGATTAATTTTCGTTAATTCACAAGATAAATTCTGTGTCTTAACTAACTCTAGATGTCGTCCCCAAATTAAATTAAAAACTATTATTCCCGGAGAAAGTACAGCTAAAGTAACCAAACCAACTGTCAGCACATTGAAAATTTTTAATTTCATGTTTGCTCTACCTCGCTAGGTTACAATTACCCAGTAATAAAATCTAATTAAAGGTAATTTATGGGTTATTGCTGCACCTTCTGATTGCCATTTCTCAAACAGCTATCACATTTTAGATTTGATGTAGTAATTTTAGATTCAAAATATAAAATTGGTAGATAATACCTAATATTTAAATTTTTGCTGTGAATCTAAAATCTAAAATCTAAAATTTAAACCCAGCAGTTTGATCAGTTACAAATGTAAATAGCGAATCTCATAAATGTTGATCAAGCAATTGAAATTAAAAATTCATAAAAAATCCGAATCCACTCCTAAAATATGCTAGATTTAGTAATCAATAATACTGACAGAATTTAACCGCTTGTGAATAGAGATTACCATTTAATTATGGTTAAGAAGTCCCCCCTAGTTCACCAGACTTGCGTCTAGGAATTTCGGGGGGTAGAGGGGAATCTCTGCGTAAATCCTATAAATGTTTATATCAGTTGCCTCCCCAGCACACAGTTTACCCCACCAGAATTGAAATTATTAAAATCATTAAAGTTGTACTCAAAGGCTGTAAGTCTTATCTAGTAAGAATTATAAAAATTTTTGAGGGTAGAGGTGCTAGATTTTTGCAGAGGGGGTACTAGCATTTATCAGGTGGGGTGCGGGGATTTTTGTACTCAACTGTAAAGCTTTATGGGCAAATACTTGAGGATATTTAAAGATGATTTTTAATGATGAACTCTGTACTCAAATAACAGTATATCATGACAAATTGGAACTGAATTAAAAATAAACTAAAGAAATCAAAAAAGCAATTAAAATTTTGCCAATTAAAATTTTACCAATTAAAATTTTGGCAAAATATTTTTGGATTTTGATCAAGTCAGGAATTACAAGGAAATTATGTTGATAGATAAAATTCTTAAAATAAATGTTACTCAACTATCAAAAAAATATCTAAAAACCGAGTATGATGAATAAAGAGATAGAATGATTATTGATAATTTTAGGATAATTTTAGGATAATCTTAGGATAATCTGAGGATAATTTTAGGGGTTAATAAATGCGAATTGCTAAAAACGTAACAGAACTTATTGGTAGAACGCCCTTAGTACAACTCAACAAAATTCCTCAGTCTGAGGGAGTAGTAGCCAGAGTAGTTGTTAAGCTAGAAGGTATGAATCCAGCAGCATCTGTTAAAGATAGAATTGCTGTAAGTATGGTAATTTCAGCAGAAGCAGAGGGCTTAATTACACCAGGAAAAACTATTTTAGTAGAACCAACTTCAGGAAATACAGGCATTGGTTTAGCAATGGTAGCAGCCGCCCGTGGTTACAAATTAATATTAACCATGCCAGAAACCATGAGCCAAGAAAGACGCGCCATGTTGCGTGCTTATGGTGCTAATTTAGAATTAACACCTGGTACTGAAGGAATGCGGGGAGCAATTAATAAAGCAGAGGAAATAGTAGCAAATACTCCCAATGCTTTTATGTTGCAACAATTCCGCAACCCAGCTAACCCAAAAATTCACAGAGAAACCACCGCTGAAGAAATTTGGACTGATACAGATGGGGAAGTTGATATCTTAATTGCTGGAGTAGGAACTGGGGGAACTATTACCGGAATAGCGGAAGTTATTAAACAAAGAAAACCGAATTTTCAAGTTATTGCTGTTGAACCTAGTAAAAGTCCTGTGCTTTCTGGTGGTAAATCTGGTTCTCATAAAATTCAAGGTATTGGTGCTGGTTTTATTCCCGATGTTTTGCGTCCAGAATTAATTGATGAAGTGGTTCAAGTTGATGATGAAGATGCAATGAAATATGGACGCAAATTAGCAACAGAAGAAGGGTTATTATCAGGTATATCTTCTGGTGCGGCTTTGTGTGCAGCAATTAAAATCGGTAAACGTCCAGAAAATGCAGGTAAATTAATAGTGATGATTCAGCCTTCTTTTGGGGAGCGTTATTTAAGTACAGCGATGTTTCAAGATTTGATGAGTTAAATATTCGTAAATATTCTGTAGGTTGGGTTGAGTTTTTTGTCTGAATCAGGATTTCCAGGATTAAAGGATTCACAGGATTATGTAGGGTTTGCTGAGAAAGTCTTTCCGTGAGGGCATAGGAGTCAGGAGTCAGGAGTCAGGAGGAGATTTGAAAATTTCTTTGCCATCTCTTGAAATCCCAAAAAATGCACACTTTTTCCGGTATACCCTTCAAAACCCTTGCACTAATTTCTGTGTTTATCAGCCTCTAACCTTTGATATATCAAGGTTTTAGGTTTATTCAGCAAACCCTATGTAATTTAAATTGATACAGCAGGAATCAGGAGTCAGGAGTAAAACTCTGTTTCTGTCTAGGTTTCAAGTTATATTCTGTACCTGATTAATCTGCAATCTGCTGTAATTAATATAATAATTGATAAATATAGATTTCAGGTATTAATATTAATTACTGTCAGTTAGATAAATTCATTTTGCTGTTGAAGATGCTGCAAATAATTAATGATTCAATATTCACAACACTAATCTTTCCTCAGATATCTGATTTATCCTGCATCTTCATGACTAAAATCTTATAAATTATGATAAAAACAAAAATCCTGCAAATCCTGATTCAGACAAAAATATCATATATAGTATAAAATACATCTATAATATAGATGACATCCTTTTTGGTAATTTACATTAGGCGTATGAATACAACATTGAAAGAATTTTTGGAAGCTTGCGAAAATTTAGGAACTTTGCGTTTAATAGTCACTAGCAGCGCCGCAGTATTAGAAGCTAGAGGAAAAATAGAAAAACTATTTTATGCAGAATTACCAAAAGGTAAATATGCGAATATGCACACCGAAGGATTTGAATTTCATTTGAATATGGATAAAATCACTAAGGTAAAATTTGAAACAGGTGAAGCTAAAAGAGGTAATTTTACAACCTATGCTATCCGGTTTTTAGATGAAAAAGAAGAACCTGCATTAAGCCTATTTTTACAATGGGGTAAACCCGGAGAATATGAAGCGGGACAGGTAGAAAATTGGTTGGCTTTACGGGAGAAATACGGTGAAGTTTGGCAACCTTTACCCCTAGAAAGTTTGTAATTTTTGCAATTGATTGATTCAATCAATCGTTTATCTGCATCAAAATTCATAAGTAGGGGTTTAGCAGTGCTAAATCCTTACAGGATTAACATCAGATTAATGTTGGAAATTAATGTTGGCAATTAATGTTAGAAATTTAAATTGATTTTTTTGAGTTGTTGATTATGTTCCTGAAAACCATTTTAAGTCTTTGTTTAATCATCCTCTGTTTATTTACCAATGCAGAAGCTAAAGCAGGTGAATTATCTGAAAAATTAGCCAACTTTACACAATGGGAAAAATTAACATCAGTCAAACCCGCAAAGGGAGATTTAGTTTACCCTGACTGGATAGCTGGAACTTGGAATGTCACCAGTACCTTGGTAGATTTAGCTGCACCTTTAGCACCAGATATTATCACACCAGGATTTGAAGCAAATCGCAGTCAATTAAATCAACCTGTGAATTTTGTAGTGAGATTTGTGAAAGTTACACCACACAATTCAGATTTTAATCTTTTCTTTAAAACAAATCAACAATCACAAAATCAACAATCACCAATTTTAGTAGCTGATCGAGTATTTAACAGTTTGAACTTATCCAGAGCTTATTTAGGAGATGATGCTGTATTAGCAGTTAAATTAGATCCAGAATCTCCTAATCGTCAAATTACCTTTTTTCGTGGCGATCGCCAATTAGTTTCTGTAGTCACCGCACGCACAACCGAAAAAAATCCCGATGGTAAATTTGGTAAATTTGGTAAATTTATCAGTGCAGAAGTTTTTCAACAATATTTTAAAGGTGGTTCTCGTGCCTATTTTAACAATGTAGAATCTACCACAGCTTATCATTTAGTTTCCACATCTGATCCCAAATTATACCCAACAATAGAAGCAGATCAAGTCACTGCTGTGTACCTTTCACCCCAAGATCCTGATTATTTTACCGCAGGTTCTCGTCCGGTGGCGCTTTATCGTTATCGGTTGGAATTTTACCCCTTAAAATAGCCAAAAAATTGTCAATGCACCAAGAAGGCATTGATCACCGCTTACACTCCCTGCAAGAAACAGGTTAACTCAGGGGTTAATCATCTGAAACCCTTGTGATTTAAGCCTTTCCGGTTTTTTTGAAAAAAAGTTTTCCCAACCCCTTGCCAAACCTAAAAACTGCTGCTACTATAGGAAAAGTGGAACGAAGCGGGTCGGTGTCCGAGTGGTTAATGGAGACGGACTGTAAATCCGTTGGTTTGCGCCTACGCTGGTTCAAATCCAGCCCGGCCCACCACTTTGAGATGATATGGGTTACAATAGCTGAGTGTCGAGTTAAATTCTCAGCTTTGTAATTCATAAATCATCAAAAACCCGAAAAGTAAATTTCAATTTTGCCCGTGTGGCTCAGTGGTAGAGCACACCCTTGGTAAGGGTGAGGTCACGAGTTCAATCCTCGTCACGGGCTTGTTTTAAAACTATTAATATATATTAACATATAAGGTTTTTAGGCTATTCCCTAAAGACTATCAAACATCTATAAAACATATTCTATCCCAAAATTGCCCCAAAAAATAAAAAAAAATGAACCCCTTAACTCTTGTGTCATGGTAAGCTGTTACACAGCTAAATTGTATAATCCTAATATTCTGAACTCTTGTTTAACAGGCAAGATGCCTGTTCCACTTATACAAATTAAATGCACAACAGCTTAAAACTCAGCTTTTTCTGCAAAATTCTGTTCATTCTGAAAATCTGGAAATCCTGATTGAGACACTGTGCTGCTTTATACCAGAAAACAAGTTTCTCAAAATGAAACCCAGAACTCATCACACCTAACGCCTAACTCGTACAATAGAAAATAGATTGTTGCGAAATGTATAGTTAGGATTTATTGCTGTCATGGCCTCAGCAGTTTTAATCGAAAATCTAAAAAAAAGCTACGGTTCTGTAGTCGCTGTTAAGGATGTCTCCTTTGAGGTGAAACCAGGGGAAATATTCGGTTTACTTGGTCCCAACGGTGCAGGGAAAACCACTACTCTCCGCGCTTTGTGTACCCTCACCACCCCTGACTCTGGAAAAATCGAAGTTTCGGAAATCTCGGTGTTAGATAACCCTAAACTAGCACGTCAAAAGCTGGGTTATGTCGCTCAAGAGGTGGCTTTAGATAAGGTTTTAACCGGTCGAGAACTGCTACAACTGCAAGCAGCACTTTATCACCTCCCCAGTAAAGTTATCAAAGAACGCATTAACACTGTATTAGATTTACTCGGGTTACAGGAATACGCAGATAAGAAAACCGGCACTTATTCCGGTGGTTTACGCAAACGTCTAGACTTGGCCGCTGGTTTATTACATTCCCCAGATGTTTTAGTATTAGATGAACCAACGGTAGGACTTGATATAGAAAGCCGTTTTGTGGTGTGGGACTTTTTGCGAAAATTACGCGCTGGGGGGACTACGGTTGTCATCACCAGTCATTATTTAGAAGAAGTTGACGCTTTAGCTGATAGGGTAGCAATTATAGATCGGGGTTTGGTAATTGCCACTGGTACACCTTCTCAATTAAAAGATCAAGTAGGAGGCGATCGCATTACCTTACGCATCCGCGAATTTTCACCAAATGAAGAAGCAGACAAAGCAAAAAATCTGCTGTCATCTTTACCTTTTGTGCAAGAAATTATCATTAATTCCGCCCAAGGTAACTCCTTAAATTTGGTAGTTACTCCCCAAAATGACGCTTTAATTTCTATTCAACAAGCGTTAAATAATGCAGGTTTACCAATTTTTGGTATTGCCCAATCTCGTCCTAGTTTAGATGATGTTTATTTAGCAGCAACAGGTAAAACTTTAATGGATGCAGAATTAGCTGCTGTAGCAAATCGTGATCCGAAAGCTGAGAAAAAACAAAATATGAGATAGGATAATTGATAATTGATAATTGATAATTGTCAATTGTCAATTAGACCTCTCCGAAAAAGAATGTAGAGACGTTCCATGGAACGTCTCTACAGTAGATTCTAGCCCGGAGATTATCAATTTGATGTTGCAGATTTCAAAGCTTGTTGAAAATCCTCTAAAGAATTAACCACCACTGCCAATTTCAACATTTCATCTAAAATAGATAGGGTTTGCTGAATAAACCTAAAACCTTGATATATCAAAGGTTAGAGGCTGATAAACACAGAAATTAGTGCAAGGGTTTTGAAGGGTATACCGGAAAAAGTGTGCATTTTTGGGGATTTCAAGAGATGGCAAAGAAATTTTCAAATCTCCTCCTGACTC